>DATFAX010000093.1:0-53194 GCA_035254125.1 Holophagaceae bacterium
CCCTTCGATGCGCCAGGCGCAGGCCTCACGGTAGGTCTTGCCGGCGCTGCGCTCGCTGGCGGCCAGGTGCTGGAGGCGGAACTGGGGGTGGCTGGCCAGGCGCTGCACGAAGCGCTGACCGACGACGCCGGTGGCGCCGAGTACGGTGACAGGGATGCGGGAGGTCATGGAAATCCTTGGGAATGCGGTTCAGGCAGAAGGTCGGGAGAGGTTCGATCAGGCGGGGGCGGCCACCCGTTTTCGGGCCCCGAGGAAGTGGCGGCCCAGTTCAGCCAACAGGTCGATGCCCGCTTCCAGGTCGTCGAAACGCAGGTGCTCGTCCGGCGTGTGCGCCACGCTGATGGAGCCCGGGCCCACGAGCACGACGGTGCGGTCGGCAATGAGGCCCCGCAGTTGCGGCGCGTCGGAACCGAAGGGCATGGCCGCACGGGGGAAGCCCGGCACCTCGGGGTATTCATCCCAGGGCTCCTCCAGGCGGCACTCGGCCCGGCCTTCCGCGGGGCGGGTGGCTTCCAACGCCGCGCGGAAGCGGGTGCCGGGGACCGTGCGGGCCAGCACCTCGGCGGAGGCCTGGGCGGCCACGATGTTCGTCCCCTCGCCGCCCTGCATCAGGCCCAGGTTCCAGATCTCGGGGCCCAGCTCCGCGTCCACGGGCAGGTCCTCGGCCCGCAGGCGGGTGAGCCAGTCGATGAGGCTCCAGGTGGCGCTGCGGCCCAGCTCCGGGGAGCCGCTGTGGGCGCTCCTGCCCGCGCAGCGAAGACACCAGTGCTCCACGCCCCGCTGGCCCGCGGCCAGCTTCAACTCCGTAGGCTCGCCGTTGATGAGGGCCACGCAGCCCGCGAGGCGGCCCTTCAGCTCCAGGGCGAGGCGCGCGCCCTGGCTGTCCGTCTCCTCGCCGGCCACACCCAGCCAGGCGAAGCCGCCGAGCCCCTCGGCGACGAGCCGGCGGATGGCCATGAGCTGGGCCACGATCTGGCCCTTGGCGTCGCAGGTGCCCCGGCCCCACACGGCGCCATCCCGCACCGTCGGCGCGAGGAAGGGGGGCACCGTGTCCAGGTGGGTGCTGAACAGAAGGCGGGGCTCGCCCCAGGTGGCCAGCACGTTGCAACGGCCATCGGGCTGGGGCAGCACTTCGACGGTCGAGGCCCCGGCCTCTCGCAGCACCGCCGTGAGCACGGGGGCCAGGTCGGCCTCCCGGCCACTGGTGGAGTCCACCTCGCAGAGGCGCACCAGCCACTCGAGGGCCAGCCGGGCGTCATCGGTTCGGGTCGGGGCGGACATGGGAAGGACCTCCAGGGTGGGTGGAGGTCCTTGAACCAAACCGCGGAGGGGACCCCCCCTGAGGCTTCGTCCGCAGGCACTTCGCTCGGGGTGTCCCGGGCGACAGCCGAGGGGTGTTAGCCCCGTCGTCCAAGGTGCGCGCGTGTGCCCCGCGAACCCTTCGGCGATCCTCCCCTTTCACCCGCCATCCCCGGATGCACATCCTCCGGCGGGCTACTGATGGGAATCGCTCCTCCATCGGTACCCCCAATCTGGCATGCGGACCCCGGGTCCCGCAAGGTGAATTTACCCGGGCGCCGATGGATCGTCGGATCCGCTTCGCCCTGCAGGGCTCGCCATCCGTCGATCTGGACCTCGTAGGCGGGAATCCCCCGACGGATCATCGGCTCAGCGGGTCGCCTCCCCCTCCCGGGGGTAGACCTCCTTCACGCCATCATCCAGGCGCACCTCGAAGCCCCTGCGGAAGGACTTGGCCTCGGCTTCGCCGCCGTATCCCCACCACTGAAGGCGAAAGGTCTTCGCATCCTGCCAGCCCAGCACCTGGAAGGAGCTGGCCTTCACCTGTTTCTGGAGGGGCCCGATCCAGCGCTCCAGGCTGGCGCGCACGGGGCCGCCCTCGAGGCGATAGAGCCGGATCCCCGCCGCATCGGCGGCGGTCCACTCCGTCACCAGCAGGTGGCGGCCATCGGGGCTGAAGCAGGCGTCCGCGTGGCGCCCGTAGGCCAGAAGGCGGGAGGTGCCGCCGCCCTTGAGGTCCATGAGCAGGAGCTGGTGGGCCTGCTTGAGGTGGGCTTCCGCAGGCTGAGCGGCCACATGCACGAGCAGCCAGCGCCCGTCGGGGCTGCGCAGGGTCTCCGCCGGCCCCGGGAAGGGGGCGGGAGCCGTGACGTAGGGGACTTCCTGGACGTGGGGGGGCGGGAGGAAGGGGATCATCGCAGCCATTCTTGCAGCAAGGCCTCTCCAGCCGGCCAATCTCCGTAGCCCGACGCGGCATTCAGGTGCCCGCCCCCGCGCACGAGGGTGAAGGCCGAGCCCCAGGACGCAGCCAGGCCCCGCGCCACGGCTTCGTCCAGATAGGGGTCGTTGTCCGCGGCCACCACGCGGCTGGGGAAGGGCAGGCGCTGACGGGGTACGGGCGCGAAGTCCCGCAGCACCTCCGGGCAGCCGGGGCGTTCCACGTCGGCCGGCGCCACCAAGAGGGCCCCGGCAAGGGGCCGCTCGAAGCGGGCCGCCCAGTGGACGATGGCCATGCAGCCCACGGAGTGGCCCGCCAGCACGGGCGGGGTTTGCGTTTCGCGCCAGGAAGAGGCAATGGCGTCCTCCAACGCGTCCACCCAGGCCTCCCGGTGGGGAAAGTCCCAGTTGGGCATCTCCACCCGGAGGGCCCCCTTGAGGCGTGCCTCCCAGAGGCTCTGCCAGTGGCCCGGGCCCGAGTTCTGCCAGCCGGGGACCATCAGGACGGGAACGGCCACACCCACCTCCTGCGCGACGTTTCAGGACCTCAGGATACGCCCCAGGCCTGTCGTTTGCGGAGGGTCCGCAGGCCGTGGTTGAGGATCCACTGGGTGTGGGGGTGGGGCTCCGCCTCCCAGTCTGCGGCCAGGGCCAGGGCCCACGTGGGCTGGTCCTTGCTGGCGTCATTGATCCAATTGGCGACGGAGGTCTGCACGTAACGACTGGGGTCGGCCTTCAGCGCGTCGAGGATGCCCCGGGCCAGCTCCGGCTGCTGCTTGAGGGCCTGGATGTGGGTGCACCACACGCCGCGGGGGCGGCTCGCCTCGGAGGCGAAGCGGCGCACGTTCTCGTCGGCGGATCGGGCCTCTTCGGCCAGCAGGGCGAGGCCCTCCGGCAACTGCGCCGCCAGGTGGGGACGAAAGGCCATCCAGGCGTATTCGCGCACGCCACTGTGCGGATCCGCCGCGAATGGACGCAGGTGCGCGAGCCGTTTCTCCAGGGGCCGCTTGGCGCCCAGGCCCACCATCATGGCCGCCCAGATGCGCACGGTGTCCGAAGGATGGTCCCGCAAGCTGTCGAAGAGCTCCGGGTGACGGTCCAGCAGGTGGAGCGCGATGGCCTCGATGCGACGGGTGAGGGGGAGGGCCCGCACCAGTTCCAGCCATGCGGCCTCCGGCGCCTTGGCACCCGCCTCCCGCAGGACGTTCACGAGCAGGGCTCCCATGTCCAGGGCCGTCCACTCCTGGAGGTTCGCGCTCTCCACCTCGCCCTTGGCGAGGGCCTTGAGCCGGGCCGCGCTGATCTTGTCCTTGCTCATCGTTTGACCTTCTTGGGAGGTACGAGGCCATCCACCAGGTGGTGGACGTACCCGCTGAGGTCCGAGACCCCGGCCACGGCCGCGGGCGTGGCCCGCAGGAGCTGGAAGTAGCCCGCGTAGGCCGCGTAGGCCAAGAGGGCCTTCTGCTTGGCTTCGGCTTCCGGAAGGCCCAGGGCCTTGAAGCTCTCCACACCCAGGGCCAGGCGCTGCTCCGTGACGCGACGCAGCCAGGGCTGCACGCGAGGGTCTTCGCTGCTGGCGGAAAGCGCGGCGAAGAGCAGTCCATTCTCCTGGTCCTCGAAGGCCGAGAAGAGGAGCACGCGCAGGCGCCGCTCGGGGTCGGGCACGCCGCCCCAGCGGGCGACCACGTCCCGACCCTGGTCTTCGGCCCAGGCCTTGAGGGCCGCCTTCACGAGGTCGTCGCGGTTCTCGAAGTGCCAGTAAAAGGATCCCTTGGTGACGCCGATCTCCCGGGCGAGGGGCTCCACGGCCACGGCCTGCACGCCCTCTCGGATGATGAGGTTCAGGGCCGCGCGGATCCAGTCCTCGGCCGAGAGAGGCCCCCGGGGCGCCGCCTTGGGGGCGGCCTTGGCGCGGCGGGGCGCGCGGGGTGCTTTCGCCGGAGCTTTCGGGGGCATCTGGATTCCAAAGACGGGGGACGCCCTGGGGCGCCCGGTTCCCTTCCCCCTACGTTACCGCAGGTAAGCACCTCCGGGAGGATTGACGTGCGGTGGCGAATGGTTACCATACGTTTGCGTATGTTTTTCAATACGCTTCCGTATTGAAGGAGTCTTCATGAGCCTCACCCTCCACTTCACCCAGGAGCATCACCGGGCCCTCAGCACCCTCCGCCAAGCCGGCTGGACGCTCCTCCAGGCCACGGGCTGCCTTTTCCTCGCGGACTTCCTCTCCGGTCTCGTGCACTGGGCGGAGGACGCCTACGGTGAAGCCCACTGGCCGGTGGTGGGTCCCCTCATCATCGCCCCCAACCTCCTCCATCACCGGGATCCCAGAGCCATGACCCGCCAATCCTGGGTGCGCAACGTCGACCTGCCCCTGGCCCTCGGGGCCCTGGTGCTCCTGAGCGCCGGCCTCACGGGCCACCTGACCTGGCGCGGTGCCCTCACCGTGACGCTCCTTGGTTTCACAAACCTCGTGCACCGCTGGGCCCATCAGAACCCAGCCGAGAACGGAACCCTCGTCACCCGCCTCCAATCCCTGGGCCTGATCCAGGGCCGGGCCGCCCATGCGGCCCACCACCGCTGGCCCCGGGCCAGCCACTACTGCGCCCTTACGAACCACCTGAACCCACTGCTCGAACGCATCGGTCTCTGGGTTCAGCTCGAAGCGCTCATCCTCCGCTGCACCGGTGTGGCGCGCCGTGCGGAGCCCGGGCCCCAGGCCGCCTGAGGCCCCCATGCGTCGCCTCCGCCCCTCCCTCCTCCTCGCGCTCAGCCTCTTCATCGTGGGCGGCTGGGCCTGCACCTGGTTCGGCCACAGCTTCGCCCGCCAATTCTGCGGGGCCGCCCTTGGCCTCGGCCACTGAAGGATTTCCGGTCCGGGAATACACTGAAGGCCTGGAGCCTGCCATGTCTGCCCTCGTCGTCGCCGGAAGAACCTTCGCCAACCGCCTGATCCTCGGCACAGGCAAGTACAAGGACTTCGCCACCATGCAGGCCTGCTACCGGGCCGCCCAGGTGGACATGGTGACGCTCGCCGTGCGCCGCTTCGACCTCAACGCCCAGGGCGAGGAGAACATCCTCAACTGGATCCCCAAGGACATCGCGCTGCTGCCCAACACCGCCGGCTGCTACACCCGCGACGAGGCCCTGCGGGTGAGCCGCCTGGCCCGCGAGGCCCTGGACACCCCCTGGATCAAGCTGGAGGTCATCGCCGATCCCCAGAGCCTCTACCCCGACAACGAGGAGACGCTGGAGGCCGCGAAGATCCTCGTGAAAGAGGGCTTCACGGTGCTGCCCTACGTGAACGCCGACCCCATCCTCGCCAAGAAGCTGGCCGACGTGGGCTGCGCGGCCGTGATGCCCTTGGGCAGCGCCATCGGCTCGGGTCTGGGCGTGCAGAACCCCTACGTGCTCATGCTCATCCGCCAGGTGCTGGAGCCCTACGGCCTCCCCATGATCGTGGACGCCGGCGTGGGCACCCCCAGCGACGCCACCTTGGCCATGGAGCTGGGCGCCGACGCCGTGCTCCTCAACACCGCCGTCGCCGAGGCCGGCGAGCCCGTGAAGATGGCCCAGGCCATGGACTTCGCCGTGAAGGCCGGCCGCCTCGCCTTCGAAAGCGGCCGCATGGCCAAGCGCCTCACCGCCAGCGCCAGCAGCCCCATGGTGGGGCTCGTCGGGAAGTAAGGCCGCCCCCCCCGGCGGGGCTAGGGTTTCCCCTCCGATTTCAGTCGCTTCATTCGATCGAACATGAACAACTGCCGAACCAGGTCCCGGTTGGTCTGATTCATGTCCCTCAGCGCCTCCTCGGCATAGTCATCTCCGGTGGTCTTCCGTTCCTCGGGCACGTACACGAAGCGGGTGGTGAAGAAGGCCTCCTTCAGCTCGGCTTTGGGCTTCGCCAGCAATTTCGCCTTCCAGGTCTCGTAGGGCACGGGCTTGTCGAAGAGGGAGGGGTCCAGGACCTCAAGGCGTACCGCCTTGCCCGCCTTCACCCAGATCAGGGGTGCCACGTGGTAGGTGAATCCCAATTCGCCGAAGCGGGTTGAATCCACGTAAAGGGACCCCACGATCCAGGCCTTGGCGGCCGTAATGGCCCGATCGTCCAGGATGCGGACCATCTTATGGGCCCGGGCGAAACTTCCATCCGGGGCCGGGTAGGGGATGTCTTCCCGGGCGGCGAGTTCCCTGAACACCTCTAAGGCAATGGCCTCCTCCACCACGGAGACTTTTATGCGCTCCCCTGTATCCGGCGAGGTGAGGTCCTGCATCGCTCCGGCCGGTCGACTGGGGGGTACTTGAGCGGAAACCAGCGACGCGGTGGCGAGGAACAGAGGAAGACCTGTGGGCATGCGGGCTCCAGGGTCAAGCATGAGGGGATAAGACCTCATCGGGGCCAGGAGCTCCCAACTGAAGCCTAGAATGGCCCGGGTGAGGCTTCAGGGCCGCGCCACCGCCTCCAGCGCCCGCACCGCCGTCGCCCGCTGCCAGAGGCGGGTGGCGATGGCGGCGAGGACGAGGCCCTCCATCACGAGGAAATTCTTCCCCGTGGACTCGGGGCCCACGCGCAGCCACAGCCAGATGCCCGCGGCGGTGAGGGCGAGGCGCAGGAGGCCCAGGGCCACGTAGCCCAGGTAGAGGCGCAGGGTCACGAGGCGGAAGGTGCGCAGGGCGGTTTTGAACATACCCCGCTCGCCCCAGGCCACAGCGCGGGCCTGGGCCAGGTCGAACCAGGCCCGCACCCAGAGCATCAGCAGTCCGAGGCCCGCAAGGCCCGCCCACAGCACATAGTCCTGGGTGCGCTCATTGGGGGATTCCGCGAGGGCGTCCGCGCGCTTGGTGAGGAAGAGGAGGGCGCCGCCCACCAGGGCGAAGGGCAGCAGGGAGGTGAGGGTGAGGCGCACCATGCGCCAGAAGTAGCCGCCGCAGGCATGGAAGAACTCACCGGTGGTGAGGGGCTCCTCCGAGGCGTAGGCGGCGTTCACGCCCCCCGCCATAAAGAGCAGGAACACGAAGAAGACGAAGAACTGGGCCGTCGAGGCGGCCATGAGCACGCCTTGAGGGATCTCCGGCGAGCTCATCAGTTCGGCGAAGGTGCCCAGGTCGAAGCCCTTCACGAGGCGTTGGGAGGCGAGGCTGTGGTCCAGCACCTCGCCGAAGGCCGCGCGGGCCGGGAGGCTCGCCAGCCAGGCGAGTACGAGGGAGACGAGCAGCATCCACCAGATGATGCGGTGGTCCCGCAGCACGCGGCGGAGGGGGGAGGGGGTGGCGGCGTTGAAGGTCATCCGAATCTCCTAGGCCAGCCAGGACAGCAGGTGGGAGAACCACTGGGACACGACCATCCAGGTGGTGCCCAGCTTGCGGGTGGCGCGGGTGTCGCCCTGCACCGCGTAGCTGTCGTTGAAGCGGTTGAGGTCCAGCAGGATGCCCTGACCGGGGTTGATCTCCGCGGAGACGAGCTTCGCCTTCTTCGTCCACTCCCAGCGGTGCCAGCGGTCCTGGCCATCCCAAGCCTCGCGCACCACCTCGCCGTTGTCGAAGGTGGCCACGAGGGTCACGGGATAGGTGAAGTCGCCCTTCCGGTGCACCATCACCTGGCTCACGTAGGGCACCTCCTCCTTCTTCTCCGTGGGGTTGGGCTTGGCGTACCACTCGGCCCGCTCCGAGCTGGCCCGGCGCACGCGGTAGTCGAGGCGCGCCGTTCCTTTCACGGCCTGGTTCCAGAACCAGTCGAGGTTCTGCCCGGCCACCTCGTTCACGGTGGCCATGAAGTCCTCCTCCGTGGGGTGCTTGAAGCGGAAGCGCATGAAGTAGACCCGGAGGGCCTCCTGCACCTTGGCCTCCCCAAGGAGGTGCTCCAGGGTGAGGAGCACCGTGGCCGTCTTGCCGTAGGTGGTGCCCCCGTAGGAGTTCCCGCTGGCGTACTGCCAGCCGTTGCGGGTCATGGGATCGAAGTCCGCCACCCCGGCGTAGGAGAGGCGCTGCAGGGCACGGCTCCCGGCGGTGGCAAAGGGGAAGTTCATCACACCTGTGTCCTTCCCGTAGAGGGCGTCCATGGCCTTCACTTCGCTGTAGCTGTTGAGGCCCTCATCCAACCAGGCATCCTCGAACTCGTTGCTGCCCACCATGCCGTACCAGTACTGATGGCCGTACTCGTGCTCTACCACGATCTCCGGCAGGAGCATCCCCTCGGGCATCTTCCAGCTGGTGCCCGCCGTGATGAACATGGGGTACTCCATGCCTCCCGCCCCGCCCGCGCCGTGGGGCGGGTCCACCACGGTGATCTGGGGGTAGGGATAGGGTCCATACCAATCCTCGAACTTCTGCATGGTGCCCTTGAGGGCCTGCAGGTAGCGGCGGGTGGAGGCGGCGCGGCCCGGCTGCATGAGCACGCGGATGTGTTTCTTGCCGGAGGGCAGGAGCACGTCATCCTCCGTCACCACGTAGCGGGGATCCGCCGTCCAGGCGAAGTCGTGCACGTCCTCCGCGTGGGCGGTGAGGGTCTTCGTACCGTCGCCGTTCTCCTTCTCCGAAGTCACCACCCCCGTGGAACCGAAGGTGTGGGAGGCGGGGATCGTGAGCTTCACGTCGTAGGTGCCGTAGTCGGCGAAGAACTCCGTGGAGGCGTGGAACTGGTGGCAATTCCACTGCCCCTTCCACCACACGCCCACCTTGGGGAACCACTGGCCCGCCAGGAGGAAGTCCCGCTTGTACCCGGTGCGGGCAATGACCTCGGGGAAGGTCGCCTTGAAGCCGATCTTGAAGGTCACGCTGGCGCCCGGCGCCACGGCCTTGGGCAGCCTGACCTCCACCACCGTGCGGTCGTCGGGGTTGCCGTCGTCAGGCGAGAGGAAGTGCAACTGGCCCTTGAGGTCTCCCATCCCCTCTGCCTCGAAAGCGAGGATCTCCTGGGACCCCGCCTTTTTGGCATCCCAGCCGGAATCGCCGCCGAAGTCCCGGGAGCCGTCGCGGTGGGCCTCCTTGATCCAAGTGGCCTTGGGTTGGAAGCCGTTGAGGTAGAGGTGGAAGGGGAACCGGTCCAGGGCCTGGCCCGTCCTGTTCACGTAGGTGAGGGTCTCCGTGGCCGTCACCGCGTGGGCCTTGGGGTCGTAGCGGCCCTCGATGCGGTAGGCCACCACGCGCTCCGACAGCGGCGCGGGGCCCGCCGCCAGGGGCAGGGCCAGGGCGGCGCAAACCGCGAGTCTCGACAGGAAGGGGGACCAACCGGTCATGGAACCTCCGTGGGGACGGATTCTGGTGGGGAGCTTGGGTTCCAGGCTAACGAAATTCGCGCCGTCCGGGGTTAGGGCCTTCAGCTTCTGGGGTCGTCCGGCAGGGAACCGTGGCCAGGGCGGCCCTCCCGGTGGAAAATCGGCCCATGAGCCTGCCCCTCCTCGACCCCCTGGAATGCCGCGTCCTCGGCTGCCTGTTGGAAAAGCAGCTGAGCACTCCCGACACCTACCCCCTCTCCCTCAATGCGCTCACGAATGCGTGCAACCAGTCCAGCAACCGGGATCCCGTGCTGCAGGTGGGCGAAGCCGAAGCCGAGGCCGCCGTGGAGGCCCTGGTTGAACGGGGCCTGGGGGAACGCTGGCCGGGCCGGGCCATGAAGTACGCCCACCTCGCCAAGCAGGCCTGGCATCTCTCGGAGCAGGAGGCCGCCGTCCTCGCGGAGCTGCTGCTGCGCGGCCCCCAGACCCCCGGCGAGCTCCGTACCAACTGCAAGCGCATGTACGCCTTCGCCGACCTCGCCGAGGTGGAGGCAGCTCTCCAGAGCCTCATGGAGGCCGAGGGCCCCCTGGCCCTGCGCCTGGCCAAGGCCCCCGGTGCCCGGGAGGCCCGCGTGGCCCACCTGCTGGGCGGTCCCGTGGATGCCGAGGCCCCGCTACCCGCCGCCGCCCTGCCCGCCCGCCGCGCCGGCCTGGAAGCCGAGGTGGCCGCCCTGCGGGGGGAGCTCGCCGCCCTCCGGGCCGAGTTCGAGGCGTTCAAGGGGCAGTTCTGATGCACCCCCACGCCGAACTCCTCACCCGTTTCTACGAGGCCTTCCAGCGCCGGGATGCCGCGGCCATGGGGGCCTGCTACCACGACGATGCGGTGTTCCTGGACCCCGCCTTCGGCCGCCTCAAGGCCGCGGAGGTCCGCGCCATGTGGGCCATGCTCGCAGCGCGGGCCACGGAGTTGGAGATCACCTTCGAGCTGAAGCACGCGGACGACGGCAGCGGGGCCGTGCACTGGGAAGCGACGTATCCGTTCTCGAAGACGGGGCGCCGCGTGCACAACGTCATTGAGGCCCAGTTCGGCTTCCACGAGGGGAAGATCCTCGCCCATCGGGATCAGTTCGACTTCTGGAGGTGGAGCCGTCAGGCCCTGGGCCTGCCCGGCCTTCTGCTCGGATGGTCGCCGTGGATGAGGCGGAAGGTCCAGGGCGAGGCGCGGATGCAGCTGGCGAAGTGGATGGCCAGGGAGAAGTAGGCGACCCACCCCTTCGCGCCCATGGCATGCTCACGCGGCCCTTCCTGGGCCGCGCCCTTCGGGCCGTCGCTTCGCGGCGGTGGGCCTCCGCTCCTGCTGCGGCCTCGATTTCTGGAGGTGGAGCCGATAGGCCCTGGGCCTGTCCGGCCTCCTGCTGGGCTGGTCGCCGTGGATGAGGCGGAAGGTCCAGAGCGAGGCGCGGATGCAGCTGGCGAAGTGAATGGCCAGGGACTCCGTCTAGTTCACCATCGGCAGCACCAGGGGCTCGGCCCGCACGCCGTGCCGGGCCAGCCGGGCCTGCAGTTCGTCCAAGGCGGTGCCTTCGGCCTGCAGCACGAGCTTGAAGGGCAGCTCATCCATCTCCGCCCAGGTCTCCGCGGCCTGGTCCACCAGCTCGCCCAGGAGGCTCCAACCTTCCTCGGCCTCCGCCAGCACTTCCTCCGCTTCCAGGAGGAGGAATATGAAGCCCTGCCCCTCCATCCACTCCAGATCGTTGAAGCAGTCGTTGAGGGCATCCCACCCGTGCCCGTAGTGGGGGGGGAACTGCAGGGCCGCCGCCAGCTCGTCGTGAAAGCCCTCCAATGTGCGCATGCGGGAGCCCCGCAGCCACCGGAGGGCGAAGCCCAGCTCCGACTCCTCCCGGGTCTCCAGGGCCCAGGCCCAGGCCCGTTCGGCGTCCGTCTCCAGGAGCACGAGGCCCGGAGCGCCCGGTCGCAGCATGTCCTCGGCCCTCATGGGCGCACCTCCGTGAAGGTCCGGTAGTGATCCCCGGTATACCAGGCCCGGCCATCGCTGCCCGTCACGAGCCGTTCCGCGCCCCGATTCCGACCCCGGGCCTTGGGCCACACATCCCACTCCTGGTACCGGAGGGCCCGGCCCTGGCCATCCCGCTCTGGCAGGCGGTGCTCATAGTTCCCGAACCGGCGACCGCCCTGGATGCCCGGAGGGGCCTCACCATGGGCCCGCACATGGGCCAAGACCTTCCGGGCCTGTTCGGGGACGTCCGCCGCGGACGCCACCGCCACTGGTGGAGCGGCCACTCCGGCCGGGCTGGCGGCGTGCCCGCAGGCGGCCAGCACGGTGCCCATGAGCAAGGGGACCAAGGCGCGGAGAATCCATTTCATGCCCCCAGGCTACCGCCAACCCGGAAAAGTGACTTGGCTTGGGGCCCGTTCGGGGGCAGGTTGGTGGGATGCCCTCCCGTCGCGCCCTCCTCCGGATCCTGACCCTCCTGGCCGCCCTCCTCCTGATCGCGCTGCCGGCCTTCACCGCATCGGCGCCCAAGGGCCCGAAGCTGGTGGTGGTCATCAGCGTGGATCAGCTCAGCGCCGAGCGCCTGGAGGCGCTGGCCCCGCGCTTCACCGGCGGCCTGGCCCGCCTCCTGAAGGAGGGCGTGCACTTCCGGAAGGCCTACCACGCCCATGCCAGCACGGAGACGGGCCCCGGCCACTCGGTGCTCCTCACGGGCAAGCACCCCGGCTCCACGGGCATTCCCGAGAACGAGTGGTACGACCCGGCCCTGGGCCGCGAAGTTTACTGCGTGGAGGACGCCGCCTCCGCCGTGCTCGGCGCCCCCGACGCCAATGGAAGTCCGAAGAACTTCCGCGCCCACACCCTCGGCGAGTGGCTCAAGGCCGCTGACGCGCGCAACCGCAGCTTCGCCGTGACGGGGAAGGATCGCAGCGCCATCCTCATGGCCGGTCACACGGCGGATGGGGTCTACTGGTGGAATCCCAAGGTGGGCTTCACCACGTCCACCTTCTACGCCCCCGCCCTGCCCGCCTGGCTCCGGGCCCACAACGAGGACCTCCTCGCCCGCCTCAAGCAGCGCACCCTCCTCTGGGAGGCCCTGGACGGTAAGCCCCGCCTCATCGAAGCCCCCGGCGGCGTGGGCCAGGGCATCCCCTTCGGCCTGCCCAAGACCATCAAGGCCGGCAACACCGACGTGGCCAAGGCCTCCCTCTTCAGCCCCTCCCCCTTCTTCGACGAGGCCATCCTGGGCGCCGCCGAGGCCCTCATCCGACAGGAGCGCCTGGGCCACGGCCAGGGTCTCGACCTCCTGGCCCTGGGCCTCTCGGGCACCGACTACGTGGGTCATCGGTACGGCCCCGGCGGCCCGGAGATGGAGGACCAGCTCCTGCGCCTGGACCTCCTCCTCGGGCGTTTCCTCCCCCGCCTCAAGGCCATCGACCCGCACGTCCTCGTGGTGCTCGCCTCGGACCACGCCTGCGCCGACTTCCCCGAACGGCTGCAGGCCGAGGGCAAGCTCCCCCGGGATCGCGCCTACCGCCTGGATCCGCGCCGTGCCGTGTACGGGCCCCTGAACGCCCACCTGAGGGAGACCTTCCACCTCGAGGCCGACCCGGTGCACCCCGTGGCCGATCCCCGCAACCTCTTCCTGGAGGGCAAGGTCCTCGCCGCCGCGAAGGTCGATCCCGCCGCGGTGGCCCGGGAGACCCAGGCGTGGATGCGCCGTCAGCCCTTCGTGCTCGAGGCGGTGACCACGGCCGAACTCGCCGCGCTCCCCATGGATAGCCTCAAGGGACGCGACCCGGAATCCCTCTCCTGGAAGGAGCGCCTGCGCCTCTCCTGGACGCCGGGCCTCGGCGGGGACGTCCTCTCCGCCTTCGCGCCCCACATCCTGTTCATCCCGCTGAGCTTCCCCGCTACCCACGGCAGCCCCCATGACTACGATCGCCACGTGCCCTTGATCTTCTGGGGCGCGGCGAAGGCGCGGAACGTGGATCGGCCCGTCAGCACCGTGGACCTGGCCCCGACCCTCGCCGGGCTTCTGCACCTGAAGGTGCCCGAGGCCATTGACGGGGTGCCTCGCACCCTGGACGGCCGGTAGCCGGGTCACCCCATGGCCTGGCTGCTGCCGCTCCTCGGACTGATCTGCCTGCTCCCGGGAGGCCACGACCTGCCCGGAATCACCTTGCCCTGGCCGGCTGTCCCCTCCTGGTTGGCGCTGCTGCTGGGGCTCGCCTTGGCCCTGGGCCTGGGGCATCCCCACGGGGGGCGCACGAAGGTCCTCACCCCGAAGCTGCTGAGCGTTTCCGTGATCGGCCTGGGCGCCGCCATGAACCTCCAGGAGGTTGCGCGGGTGGGCCTGCAGGGATTCGCCTACACCGTGGTGGGCATCAGCCTCACCCTCATTCTCGGGCTCGCCCTCGGGCGGTGGCTGAAGGTGCAGGCCAAGGCCGCCACCCTCATCGCCGTGGGCACGGCCATCTGCGGTGGCAGCGCCATCGCGGCAGCCGCGCCCGTGCTGGAGGCCGAGGACGAGGACCTGGCCATGGCCCTGGGCACGGTGTTCCTCCTCAACGCCTCCGCGCTCCTGATCTTCCCCGCGATCGGTCACCTCCTGCACATGCCCGAGCGGGGCTTCGGCCTCTGGTCCGCATTGGCCATCCACGACACCTCCAGTGTGGTGGGCGCCTCCAACGGCTACGGCGCCGAGGCCGTCCTCGTGGCCACCACCACGAAGCTGGCCCGGGCCCTCTGGATCGTGCCGCTGACCCTGGCCCTCGGCGCCCGGGCCGCGCGCAGCGGCCACACGGGTCCGCGCAAAACCAAACGGCCCTGGTTCATCCTCGGCTTCCTGGCGATGGCGGCGCTGGTGACCTACCTGCCCGCACTGAAGCCCGCCGGGACCTGGGTGAGCGCCCTGGCCAAACGGAGCCTGGTGCTGACCCTCTTCCTCATCGGCGCCGGCATCAGCCGGGAAGCCTTGCAGCGCGTGGGCCTACGCCCTTTCCTGCAGGGCCTCCTGCTGTGGATCCTCGTGGGCGGCGGCACGCTGGCGGCCATCCAGGCCCATTGGATCCGGTGAAGCGGGGCGTTCACGGCAGCTGGATGCGCACGTGGAAGGTCGGAGCGGGGATGCGAAAGGTGGCCTCCCGTTCCCAGGGGGGGCAAGTGTCGCGGCCATAACGCTCACAGTCCTCCCAGCGGCGGCGGCGCTCCCACCGTTCACGGGCGGCCCAGCGCTCCCGTTCCTCCCAGCGGGCGCGGGCGCTCCAGCGCGGGTCTTCCCAGCAGGAACTGCGGCGATCGTCGTCGCGGCGATGCCAGCCGTGGTCATGGGCCTGCGCCATCGGGGCGAGGGCGAGCAGCAGGGTGAGGGGCAGGATTCGGATTCGCATCGGGTCCTCCTTGGGTCGGTCCCGCCCTTCCTGAATCACGACCCGTGCCAACGAGCAGGTCCAGGAAATATATGGATTTGCGCAATTCGATCACCGCCGCATCCTGCAACCCCGTGGCGAAGTCCCACGCCCCTTTGCCACGGGTTCCGCGCCCCACGGACAGCGGAAGGCCCCGCTTGGCGGGGCCTTCCGGGGATCCGATCCGGTGCTAGTTGCGCTTCTGGGCGTCGTGCTTCTGGCGGTGAATGCGGCGGCTTTCGCGGTTCTGCTCCCGCTCGATCTTGGTGGCTTCCTTCTTGGTGACCTTGCCGTCGGCCTCGGCCTTGGCGATGTCCTTGTTCACCTTGGCCTCCTGGTGCTCGAGGCGGGCCGTCTCCTTGGGGGTGAGGGAACCGTTGGCCACGCCCTTGCCGATGCGCTGCTGCTGTCGCTCGGCGCGGCGCTCCATGCGGCCTTCGCGCTTGGGAGTGGCGGTCTGGGTGCCGGGGGCCGGGGCGGGGGCCTGGGCGGCCAGGGAGGCGCCAGCGATCAGGACACCGGCGAGGGCGAGGGAGATGCGCTTGAAGTTCATGGAAGACCTTTCTGCCGCGATGGCGTGGGGGGCGAGGGCCCGATGCGATCTTGGAATCACGGACGATGCCAAGTCGCAATCACCTTTGAGCCGAGCATTTGGGAAAGGTTTAATGACCCTTGGGAGGATGTTTGCCGCGTGCCCTCCGCCGCGTCGATGCAGCCTGCCTCAGAGCTTGAACCAGCTCCGCACGCGCTCGTGGGAGAAGCTGTCCCCGGCCCGGTGGTGGTACTCGTTGGTCTGTCGGTCGTAGGTGTAGTCCGTCTCCCAGTCGGCGCGGTGCTTCACCACCTCGCGTACGGCCTCGAGGCAGGCCTCGATCTCGTCGTCGGGCGACGTCGGGTGGAAGCTGAGGCGCACCCAGCCCGGCTTGTCGGAGAGGTCGCCGCCATCGATCTTGTCCGTGATGCGCTTCGAACGGGTGGGATCCACGTGGAGGAGGTAGTGGCCGTAGGTGCCGGCGCAGCTGCAGCCGCCGCGGGCCTGCACGCCGAAGCGGTCGTTGAGGAGGCGCACCATGAGGTTGTAGTGCATGTCCTCCACATAGAAGGAGAAGATGGCCTGACGATCCTCCTGCTCATTGGCGAGCAGGTGGAGGCCGGGCACGGCGCGCAGGCCGGCGATGGCCTTCGGGACGATCTCCCGCTCCCTCGCCTGGATGGCCTCCACGCCCATGGCGTCCTTCACGCGCATGGCCAGAGCTGCGCGCATGGTCTGGAGGAAGCCCGGGGTTCCGGCATCTTCGCGGGCCTCGATGTCCTCCAGGAAGGCGTACTGGCCCCAGGGGTTCGTCCACGCCACGGTGCCGCCGCCCGCGTCGTCCGGCACGGTGTTCCGGTAGAGCTTGCGGTTGAACACCAGCACGCCACAGGAGCCCGGGCCGCCCAGGTACTTGTGGGGGCTCAGGAAGACGGCGTCCAGGTGCTCGTCGTCCGCCGGGTGCATGTCGATCCGGTCGTAGGGCGCGTTGGCGGCGAAGTCCACGAAGGCCACGCCTCCCGCCTGGTGGATCATCCGGGCCAGCTGCCGGTAGGGCGTGTGCAGCCCCGTGACGTTGGAGCAGGCGCTGAAGGACCCGATCTTCAGGGCGCGATCGC
Organism: Holophagaceae bacterium; assembly: GCA_035254125.1. Classification (GTDB taxonomy): domain Bacteria; phylum Acidobacteriota; class Holophagae; order Holophagales; family Holophagaceae; genus JAFDVN01. The sequence continues at coordinate 16,521 of DATFAX010000093.1, forward strand.
GGTAGCGCTCCAGGAGCGCGGCGAAGGCCTCGAGGTCCACCTGGCCCTTGGCATCGGGGGGGATCACTTCCACGTCGGCGATGGTCTCGTACCAGCTGGTCTGGTTGCTGTGGTGCTCCAGGTGGGTGACGAAGACCACCGGGCGGTCCTCGGGTCGGATGTCGAGGTGCTTGCGCAGCAGCTCCGGGGCCTTGAGGCCGAGGATGCGCTGGAACTTGTTCACGCCGCCGGTCATCCCATTGCCCACGGTGATGAGCACGTCCTCGGGACCGGCGCCCACGTGGGCTTTGATGATGGCCTGGGCCTCGTGGTAGGCGAGGGTCATGGCCGTGCCCGTGGCGCTGGACTCGCTGTGGGTGTTGCCCACGAAGGGTCCGATGGCCTCGGCCATGCGCCGCTCGATGGGGGCGAAGAGGCGGCCGCTGGCCGTCCAGTCCGCATAGCGGATGAGGCGGGGACCGTGGGGACCTTCAAAGCTCTGATCCACGCCGACGATGTCACGGCGGAACCGCTGGAAATGGGTGCTGAGCGTGGCGGTATCCATGGGGGCTTTCGGGATGAAGACTCAGTCTACCCCGGGTCGGGGAGCGGATCCTTCCGCCGATCCCCGAGGATCCGGGCCGGCACGCCCCCCACGATGGCCCAGGGCGGCACATCCCGGGTGACCACGGCCCCCATGGCCACCACCGCGTGGTCCCCCACGGTGACGCCGTCCGTAATGCCCGCGTTGGCCCCGATCCACACGTCCTCGCCGATGCGGATGCCCCGGGAGGTCACCGGTTGTTCCCGGATGGATCGCGCGGGATCCATACCATGGTCGAAGGCGTAGATCGCGGCCCCCGACGCGATTCGGGTGCCGTTGCCGATGACGATGCCCCGGGCCCCGCCATCCAGGGACGCCTTGGCGTTGATGCTCACGTCGTCACCCAGGGTGATGGGGCCGTGGAGGAAGGCCTGGGCCGCGATGGCGCAGCGATCCCCGAGGATCACCGGCCGACCGGGTTCCCCGAAGATGGCCGCTTCGGGCGCGATGAAGCCGCCGGCTCCGATCGTCACCGTCTCCTGGTCCCGGAGATGCGCTTGCACCTCCGCCTGCCAGGCCTCGGCCCAGGAGCGATGGCGCGCCTTGAGGCTGAAGTAGAGCCAGGGCATCCAGCTCAGGCGCTTCCGGTGCTGGTCCCTGTACTTGAGCGGGGCCCCGTCCATGGCCCTACTTCAGGGCGGCCTCGAGGGCGGCCTTCAGTTCGGGGCCCTCCGGCTCCACGCTGCTGGGGAAGGCCGCAATCACCTTGCCGTCCTTGCCCACGAGGTACTTGTGGAAGTTCCACTTGGGCTCGCCATGGTGGGCGGCGAGGAAGGCGTAGACGGGGCTCTGGCCGGCCCCCTTCACCTCCACCTTCTCGAAGAGGGGGAAGGTCACGCCGAAGTTCTTCTGGCAGAAGCTCTGGATCTGGGCGGCGGAGCCGGGCTCCTGGCCCCCGAACTGGTTGCAGGGGAAGCCCAGGATCTCGAGGCCCCGGCCCTGGTAGGCCTTGTAGAGCTTCTCCAGGCCCGCGTACTGCGGGGTGTAACCGCACTCGCTGGCTACGTTCACCACGAGCACGACCTTGCCCTGGTACGCGGAGAGGGCCTGGGCCTTCCCATCCAGGCGGTTGGCGGTGAGTTCATGCAGCGACATGGCGGGCCTCCGGGATGTCTGGGCAGTGAGGGGAAGGGCGAGGGCGAGCAGGGTGGCGAGGGGTTTCATGGTCAGCTCCAGCTCACTTCATACACCATCCGGCACGCGTGGGGCTTCCCGTCCAGAATCGCGGGGGAGAACTTCCAGGCGTAGGCCCAAGCCTCCAGGGCCTGCACGTGCTCGAAGGGAGCGCCGTCCATGGCCACGGCCTTCACCTCCCCCAAACCATCCAGAGTCATCACGAAGCGCACCGCGCCCTTGAAGGCCCCGAGATCGGGACGGGGAGGGACTTCGCGGGGCTCGGCGGCCCGACTGGCCACCGTGGCCGGGTCCCTACCCTCCGCCGTCAGCTTCCGGGCCACAGCCTCATCCAGCTCGGGGGTCACCGGAGCCTCTGGCGTGGCGCGGCGGAAGAGGGACTTGAGGAACGACATGGGGCCTCCGCCCCCAGGATGGCACGGCTGGGCGGTGCGGGGCCCCCGCCCGCCGGGAGGGCTTGGTGCCCGGCCGGGGCCCCGGCAAGCTGGAACCATGCGGTACCAGTCCCTCGCCCTGCATTTCCGGAAGCGCCTGCGCAAGCGGGTGACCTGGGGCATCGTCCTGGGATTCACCTTCCTCTTTGCCGCGTTCAAGGTCGCCAACCTCTCGAAGCTGCAGGTCGCCCACAGTTCCGCGATGTGGTTCTGCAGTGTGTTCACGCCCTTCGTGATGTCCTTCTGCTATGGGTTCCTATCGCCCCTGCCCTGGCGCTTCACGGGGGATGACCGCCCCCACGCCCCACTGGGCCGCGGTGTGCTGCAGGCTGCACCCTGGTGCGCCGTCCTGATCACCTTCATCGTGTTCATGGACTACGGACTCCTCACGCTCGCGGGTTGGACCGGCGTCGTGATGGAAGGCAACACCCCCATCCCCCTGGGCATCCGCCAGATCCTGGGCATCCAGCTCATCTTCGGCGGGCCGATGATGATGTTCATCGGCGCCATGATCGCCTTGGGTGAACGCACCGAGGAGGAGAAGGTCGCCACCGAGACGCAGCTCCGGGAAGCCCAGTGGGTGCTCCTGCGCGGACAGCTGAGCCCGCACGTGCTGTTCAACAGCCTCAACGGGTTGGCCGAACTGGTGCGTCAGGATGTGGACCGGGCCGAACAGGCCATCCTCGATCTGGCCGAACTCTACCGGGCCCTCCTGCGCCATGGGGATCGACCCCTCGCCCCCCTGCGGGACGAACGGGACATGGTCCGCCGCTACCTGGCCGTGGAGGCCCTGCGCTTGGGCACCCGGCTCCGGGTGCATTGGGAGTGGGACGAGGAGCTCAATGAGGTACTGGCCCCTCCCTTCCTGCTGCAGCCCCTCGTGGAGAACGCCCTGAAACATGGCATCGCGGGTCACCCCGAGGGGGGTGAGGTGCGCATCAAGGGGCACCGGATTCGAGGGGCCTTCCACCTGCAGGTGGCGAACACGGGTCGACCCGCCTCGCTCGTACTCGGTGAAGGCATCGGCCTGCGCAACTTGGAGGCCCGCCTGAAGCTCGCCTACGGGGAGAAGGCCCGGTTCCACCTCCACACCGAATACGGCTGGACCCTCGCCGACGTGGATGCCCAAGGAGAGGCCCGATGAAACCCCTGCGCGTCGCCCTCGCCGAGGATGAGCCCCTGGCCCGGAGCCGCCTGGCCCGCCTGCTGCGCGAAGCCGGCTGCGAGGTGGTGGGCGAACTGCCCGATGGTCAGGCCCTGCTGGATTTTATGGGCAGCGCCCCGGAGCTGGACGCCCTCTTCCTCGACATCCAGATGCCCGGGCCCAGCGGCCTCGAGGTGGCCGTGGAGCTGCCGCGGGCGGTGCCCGTGGTCTTCGTCACCGCCTTCGCCGAACACGCCGTGCGCGCCTTCGAGACGGCGGCCCTCGATTACATCCTGAAGCCCATCAGCGCGGATCGGCTGGGGCAGACGCTCCAGCGCCTGCGCGAGCGCCAGGTGCCCGCGCGCAACGGCGCCGAGCTGCATCCCCACCTGCCGGGCGCCGGCACCCGCTATCCCGTAAAGGCCGGGGACGGCCACGTCTTCCTCGACCTCAAGCGCACCACCCACTTCGAGGTGGAGGAGGAGGTCGTGTGGTCCTGGTGCGGCGGCCAGCGGCATCGCACCTCCTGGACCACCCTCGCCGAAGTGGAGCAGACCTTCTCCCAGGCGGGCCTGCTGCGGGTCCAACGCCACCTCCTCCTGCGCCCGGAGTGCGTTCTGGGCCTCCGTCCCCTCGAAGGGGGCCGGGCCGCCGTGCGGGTGGCCGACGGGGTGGAACTGGAAGTGAGCCGAACCGCCACGCCGAGGTTGAAGGAGCTGCTGGGTCTCTGACCTGCACCGGCCTGTGGAGGAGCCGTCGTTGCCCCTGAGGCCGACGCATCGCCCCAAAAAAAAAGGGCCCCTTTCGGGGCCCTTTTCGTTCCAGGTCGGAGGACCTTAGAACTTGACCTTCACGCCGAAGCGGAAGCGACGACCTTCCTGCCAGCCATTCTCATAGCCGAAGGAGGGGTTGGCGGCGCCGGAAGCGGTCTTCTGCTGCACCTGACCGAGGGCGGTGCGGCTGTTGAAGACGTTGAACACGTCGGCCGAGGGCGAAACGCGGATGCCACCGAACTTCATGTTGTAGTCCAGGTGCAGGGCCACATCGTTCTGGGTGGGGGTGCGGCCGTACTGACCCAGCTTGCCATCGGCGGGGGTGGCGTTGCCGTAGTAACCGGGATCGTACTTGAGGTTACCGCGGCCGCTGTTGCCGTTCAGACCGATGTAGGTCGCACCGCCGAAACCACCGCGGCTGACGATCGTCTCACCGCGCAGCTGGGCGGTGGTGGTGCCGTCATCGAAGAGGCTGATGGGGGTGCCGCTGATGGAGGACCAGGTCACGCCGACGTTGAAGTCGTTGCCAACGAGGTCGAAGCGGTGGGACATCTGCAGCTTGATGGCGTTGGTGCGATCCAGGGGCAGGAGACCGTAGCCCACGTAGGTGTCGTAGTCGTAGGAGGCGGTGATGTTGCCGTCCGCCTGACCGTTGGAGCTGGAGACCACGCCCTCGTAGTTGCCGTAGAGCTTGGACCAGGTGTAGGACAGGCTGAAGAAGCTGCGCTCGGTCTTCTTCTCGATGGTGGCGTCCACGGCCTGGTAGTAGTTGCGGGCCTCGGGGTAGCCGCTGTTCGCAACGTTGTAGGTCGTGTTGGGCTCGCCAGCGATGCTGCGGCTCGTCCAGCTCACGCTCTTGCCGGGGTTCCACAGGATGGCCTGACCACCGTAGTAGCCGAGGATGGCGGGGTAGCCCCAACCCGTGAAGGGATCCGAGTTGGCGCCGTTGACGCCGGGATCGTAGGGGTTGCGGAAGTTGACGTCAGCCGCACCGGTGGTGCCGTTGCTGTTGGCGGTGTAGGGATCGAAGCCGAGACCGGCGGTCTGGGCCGCGGTGCCGCCCGTGCGACCCAGGTTGTACCAGGGGCGCAGGATGACGGAATCCTCGATGGGGTTCTTCAGCTCGCGGTAACGGCCCTTGATGCCCAGGGTCCAGCCGCTGGCGAAGGTCTGATCCACGCCGAGGGTGAACTCGGAACGCTCCGGCAGCTTGGTGCCCTTGGCGATGGGGTCGTAGCTGAAGGGCGTCGCGTTATCCACGGTCGCATCAAACGTGCGGGCGGGCAGGGTGATGGCGCCGGTGGTCTGGTCGTAGACGCCGCCCCAAGTCACGCCGCCGGGGTTATCCGTGGTGCCGTTGTTGTCCCAATCGTGCTCGAGGAACACTTCGTTGGCGAACACGCGGATGGCCACGCGCTGGGGGATGCGCTCGAAGTACTTGGCGTAGGAGCCGCTGACCTTCGTCTTGCCGTCGTTGTTCACATCCCAGGTGAAGCCGATGCGGGGCTGCACGACGTCGCCGAAGTTGTCGAACTTCATGAAGGACTTGCCCTGGTAGTCCTTCTGGTCCTGGGTCTCATAGCGGAAGCCGTACATCAGGCGGAAGCCGCCGAACATCTCCCACTGATCCTGGGCGTAGAAGGCGTTGAAGGTGGCCTTCACACCGGCATCCGTGCTGTTGAAGCGCTGCTGAACCTGCATGCCGGCCAGGCTGTTGCTGTTCACGTTCAGGAAGCGCACCTGGTAGCCACCGGTGGTGGCGTCGGTGGAGTTGTAGGTGGATTCCAGGGTGCTCACGCCGAACTTCAGGGCGTGGGTGCCGATGAACCAGCTCAGGTCGGCCTTGATCTGGGTGGTCTTGTTCTGATCCAGGGCGTTGTAGAAGCCGGCACCGCCCGTGATGTGGTTGGCGCCCGCGAAGCCGAGAGCCGACTGGGCGGGGAGGCGGTACCACATGTTGTCGGTGTAACGGATGGAGTTGTCCGTGGGGTCGAAGGTGCTCTTCAGGTCCGTGGTACCCGCCTTCACGGAGAGCGTGAGGGCGCTGGAGATGTTCCAGTCGTAGTTCACGTTCATGTTGAGGGTCGTGTTCTTGAAGTTGCCGCCGACATCGGCCGTGCCGCGCAGGGTGTAGATGTGGGCCCGTTCGTCCTTGAACTCATTGCGGTTCAGGGTGAAAGTCAGCTGGTGATCGGGGGTGATGAACCAGTTCACCTTGCCCATGAACTGGGTGGTGTCGTTCTTGAGGTCCGAGTTCTTGAGGCCGGGATCGAAGTTGACGTCGCCGGGGGCCTCTTCGCGGTTCAGATCCACACCGGCGAAGTAGAACAGCTTGTCCTTGATGATGGCGCCGCCCACTTCCGCGCCGATGTCGAGGCGGGAGTTGGGGTTGGGCTGCTTGAAGTACCTGTTGAACTTGGGAGCCGCCTCGGAACCGCGGGCGTCCCAGGTGATCCAGGAGGAACCCTTGAAGTCGTTGGAACCGCTCTTGGTCACGGCGTTGAACACACCGCCGAGGGCGCTGAACTCAGGGCGGAAACCGCCGGTCTGAACTTCAACCTGCTCGATGAAGTCGGTGACGACGCTGCCACCCTGGAAGCCACGACGGAAGTCGGTGGTCTCGAGGCCGTCCATCACGTACTGGTTCTCAGCACCGGAGGCGCCGGAGATGGAGGGATCGCCGAAGCCGGAGGAGACGACGCCGGGGGTGAAGAAGGCGAGGCTGTTCATGTCGCGGCCCTTGGGCAGCGCATCGAACGTCTCGGTGCTCATCACCTTGCCCTGCTGGGTGGAGGTGAAGTCGACGCTGTTCTGCACGCCGACCACTTCGACCACCGCGGTGGCTTCCTTGTCCAGCGTGAAGGTGACGGGGCTGTTCTGGTTGGTGAAGACCGTCAGCTTCTGGTTGTTGGCCTGCATGCCGGCCTTGGAGACCTTGACGGTCCACTCACCGGGGTTCAGGAGGCCGAGGCGGAAGGTGCCGTCAGCGCCGGTCTGAACCGTGCGGCTCGTCTGGGAGGAGGCGGCGGTGATGGTGGCGCCAGCGACAGGAGCACCGCTCTTGTCCTTCACCACGCCGGTGATGCTACCGGTCGTGGAGCTCTGGGCGTGGGCAGCGACACCCGCCACGAGGGCGAGGGTCGTAAAGCCCAGGCGGGATACGACTCGATTCATGGAATTGCTCCTTGGAAAGTGCGGCAGGGGCCGCAGGGTTGAAGCCTGGTGAAAACCCCCTAAGGCTCCGGACGAATCGGCCGAAGAGGGGGGATGTGCGCCTTCTCCTTGGGTGTTAAGGAGTCGTTTGGCCCGCGAAAACGCGTTCGGTCAAGACGCAGGGCACACGAGGGACAGCACTTGGAAAGAACCAGAGGGTGGATTGATGAAACCCCCTCTGTAACGGGTTCGCAACAAAAAAATGCGCGCTCGGCCGGGAATTTCGGGAACCTGGGGCGGTTTTTAGCGCACTTACTTTTTTCGGCCTCAAGTCCGGCTCACCACAAGTACGCCTGATTGGGTGGGAATCCTTGAATGGTCACAGGAAATTTCCCGCGCGTCTACTCCAGAGTCTCCAGGAGCCACGGGTTCGAAACTTCTGTCACGGCCCCCACCCGGATGGCGGCCAAAACGCGCCCCTGGACCCCGTCGAGGTCCGCCTCCGTTCGCCCATGGAGGGTGGCCAGCGGTGCTCCGGGGGCCACGTGGGCTCCCACGGCCACCTCGAGTTCGAGGCCCACGGCCGGGTCGATGACATCCTGCTGGCTGCGCCGGCCCGCCCCGAGCTCCATGGCCGCCAAGCCCAGTTCCCGACCGTCCATGGCCACCACGGTCCCCGCGGAGGCGGCCCTCACGACGCGACGGAAGGGCGCCTGGGGCAACCGCTCCGGCGCTTCCACCACCTGGGCGTCCCCCCCGTGGAGGGCGATGAAGGCCCGCAGCACCTCCAGGGCCCGACCCGAGGTCAGGGCCTCACTGACCAGGGCCTCCGCCATCGCCAGGTCCCGGGCCCTCCCACCCAGCACCACCATCTCTGCGGCGAGGCGCAGGCTCATGCGCGCCAGATCCCCATGGGCGTGCCGCCCCTGCAGGATCTCGATGCACTCCCGCACCTCCAGGGCATTGCCGATGGTGCGGCCCAGGGGCTCCTCCATGCGGGTGATGAGGGCCTTGACCCGCATCCCGTAGGCCTTGCCTACGCTCACGAGGCTGCGGGCGAGTCCCCGCGCCTCCTCCAAATTGGACATGAAAGCGGCGGACCCGCATTTCACGTCCAACACGAGGGCGCCGCAGCCCCCCGCGAGCTTCTTGGACATGATGCTCGCCGTGATGAGGGGGATGCTCTCCACCGTGGCGGTGACGTCCCTCAGCGCGTAGAGGCGACGGTCCGCGGGCACCAGATCCGGCGTCTGGGCGCTGTTGGCGAAGCCCGTTTCCCGGAGGGACTTCAGAAAGTCCGCATCACTCAGTTCCACCCGCAGGCCCGGCACGGCGGCGAACTTGTCCACGGTGCCGCCCGTGTGGCCCAGGCCCCGCCCGCTGAACATGGCGCAGGGCACGCCGCAAGCGGCCACCAGGGGCCCCAGGATCAGGGTGGTCTTGTCGCCCACGCCCCCCGTGCTGTGCTTGTCCACCTTCACGCCGGGAATAGAGGAGAGGTCCATCACCTTCCCGGAGTCCCGCATGGCGAGGGTGAGGGCCAGGGTCTCCTCCGTGGTCATGCCCCGCCAGCAGATGGCCATGAGCATGGAGGCGCTCTGTTCATCAGGAATGGAACCCTGCACCACGCCATCCACCCAGAATCGGATCTGGGCCTCGCTCAGGGCTTCCCCGCGCTTCTTGGCGTGAATCAGGTCGTACATGCGCATGGAACCCTCCGCAATCCTCTCCCTTTCGCATGCCCCCCGGGGGCATGCTCCCAATCGGCCTAGGGCCTCTTGGAGGGCGGAACCGGCTCCATGCTATGCGATCCGAAGGGGGACGACCGTCTCAGATGCCTTCGACGAGCTTGTCCAGGGACGCGTCCAGGCTCCGCCCCTTGAAGCGCTCCTTGTAATCGGCCAAGTGGGCCCGGGCCTGATCGCCGGCGCCGGCCATCCGGTCGGCCTCCAGCTGCACGCGCCAGAAATCCGCGGCCCAGGCTTCGGAGGGATCGGCCTGACGCCGCAGCCCATCCAGCACCTTGGCGGCCTCGCCGGCCTGCCCGAGCACCAGGTTGCGGTGGGCCATCGCCAGCCGGCTCCAGGCATCCGACCCCCCGGGGGCCGCGCCCTTGCCGTCCAGGCTCAGCTTCCAGGCGGCCACCAGCCCCTGCGCCATGGCCTTGCGGGCCGAGGGCGCACCCTGGGCCAGGGCCTCGAGCCGGGGGAGGGCGTCGCGCATCTTCTTCTGGAGGGCCTCGCCCGTGGCGGGTTGCACGCCCCCTTCGACCTCCTCCACCAAGGCCGCGAGGTTGCCCTCGAACTTCTCGATGGTGGACTGGCGCCACTGGTCGAAGATCAGGTATCCGAGGCCCAACACGGCCACGGCCCCCACGCCCACGAGGATCGACCGCAGGGCGCTGCCGTCCCCGGCTTGGGTCCGAGCATAGTCCTGCTGGAAGCGCTCCAGGGACTGGGCGGGCTTCTGCACCTGAATGAGGCGTTCCTTGCTCATGCGATCACCGAAACCCCAAGGATAGCCTGCCCCTCGGTTCCCGGCCCTTGAAAACCCCCGCCTTCCTGTTAACCTGTTCCTTCCTGCCAGCGCCTGGATAGCTCAGTTGGTAGAGCAATGGATTGAAAATCCATGTGTCGGGGGTTCGACTCCCTCTCCAGGCACCAACACGAAGGCCCCCGCAAGGGGGCCTTTTGTTGGCAGAGAGGGAGTCGAATGCCGGGGACTTGGGCCCCGTCTCGAGCCCGAGGGACGCGCAGCGTTCCGCAGGGCGAGGGGGCCCTAGTCCCCGGCCGGCGGAGGGGGCACGCGCGAGCGTGCCCCCGGAGGACTCCCTCTCCAGGCGGCTGGGTCGGCGCAGTTCCCCAAATATGGCGAAGCCCCCATCCGGGGGCTTCGCTCATCCTCAGTAATGGCGCGAAAAACTACTCCGCGATGGGCTGGTACCCCTCGGCGAAGGTCACCGGCACCTGGGCCCGGATCTCCTTCATGAGGTCCTGCACGGCGGCCTGGCTGCGCTCCTGCTTCCAGGCGTTCACCAGCTGGCCCTTCAGGGCGGGATTGGCCAGGACGTCGGCATAGGAGGGGAATCCGGCGGCGCCCTGGGCGTTGCGGGCCTTGAAGCCCTCGTACACCTTGGCCAGGTCCGCCTCGGAGGGCTCGCCAATGCGCTGGGAGATCATGGCCTTCATGGCCGCCTGGGACTGGGCCTGGACGAGCAGCATCTTGTAGATGGCGCCCTGATCGGCTCCGGTCTGCTTGGCATAGGCCAGGATGGCCCGGTCCTGGGCGAGGCCGCTCACGAAGCCCACCCGGGCTGCCTGGGCCTCGGCCTTGGGGTTCGTCAGGATGTCCTGGGCCCGGGCCGGCTCGATGGCCTTCACCAGGTCGGTGAACTCGCTTTCCGTGAACTTCTGGCCGGCCACGTTGAAGAGGACTTTGCCGGAATCCTGGGGGGCCTGGTTGCATCCGAGCAGGGCCAGCAGGGCCGCGGCGGCGAGCAGGGGGGTGCGCATGGGATCTCCTCGAACGGGGTCGAAGGCCCCAGAATGACAGATCAGGGAGGCCTTCCATGGCACCGATCCAGGAACTCGCGAAGCTCGATCTCCAGGTCTACACGGCCACCTGGTGCCCGGACTGCCGCCGCCTGGACGCCTGGCTGAAGGATCAGGGCGTGCCCCACGCCAAGGTGGACATCGAGCTGGAGGACGGCGCCGCGGAAAAACTCGAGGCCGAAACGGGAAAGCGGGCCATTCCCTTCATTTTGGTCAACGGCAAGCGCTGGGTGCGGGGCTACCACAAGGAGCTTCCCCAGAAGCTCGATCCGGCCCTCCTCATCCGGGAACTCCTCGAAGCCGGGGCCTAGCCCCGCACAAACGCGCTGCCTCCACCGATCGGCCCCTGCCCCGCAGGGGCCTCCCATTCGCCTTCGGCTTATGGAGGTGGAGCCTCTACCGATCGGCCCCTGCCCCGCAGGGGCCTCCCGTTCGCCTTCGGCTTACGGAGGTGGAGCCTCGGGTGCGGGGCTACCACAAGGAGCTTCCCCAGAAGCTGGATCCCGCCCTCCTCATCCGGGAACTCCTCGAAGCCGGGGCTTGACCGCCGGGGGGTGGGCACCCCACCCCCCGCCCAGACTTCCCGCCCAAGGGGCTCCCCCCATGGCATCCTAGAGGTTTGCGCCCCCGCGCCAGCCTTTCGGAGCCCCTGTGGCCAGCATTTTCTCCGCCCAGTTCTGGTCCAACCTGTTCAACTCGGACCTCGCCATCGACCTCGGCACCGCCTCCACCCTCGTGCACACGAAGCAGGCTGGCCGCATCGTCATCTACGAGCCCTCCATCGTGGCCATCAACACGGTAACGCACGAGGTGGAGGCCGTGGGCGACGAGGCCAAGCAGCTGCTGGGCCGCGCCCCCCAGGGCGTGAAGACCGTGCGCCCCATGAAGGACGGCATGATCTTCGAGGTGGATGCCGCCGAGAAGATGCTGGCCTCCTTCATCGAGAAGGCGCGCCCCAACCGCGGCTGGGCCCGCACCCGAATCGTGGTCAGCGTGCCGCCCCGGGCCCACCAGGTGGCCCGCCGCGCCGTGCGCCAGTGCTGCTACGACGCCAAGGCCCATGACGTGTTCATCGTGGACCAGACCATGGTGGCCGCCATCGGCGCCGGCCTGCCCATCAACGAGAAGCGCGGCTGCATGATCGTCGACATCGGCGGCGGCACCACCGACGTGGCCGTCATCAGCTACAACGGCAAGGTGTTCAGCGACTCCATCCTCATCGCCGGCGACGAGATGGATGAGGCCGTCGTGAAGTACATCCGCGAGAAGTACAACGTGCTCATCTCGGAGAGCTCCGCGGAAGAAGTGAAGTGGACGTTGGGCAGCGCCTACCCCGCCGAGGCCGTGCGCACCATGGAGGTGAGCGGCCGTGACCAGTTCGAGGGCCTGCCCAAGACCCTCACGCTGAACGACGCCGAGATCCGCGAGGCCTTGGCGGAGCCCATCAACGCGATCATCGACCTCGTCCGCAAGGCCCTCAACGAGACGCCCCCCCAGCTGGCCGCCGACCTCATCGACCGCGGCATCTGCCTCACGGGCGGCGGCAGCCTGATCCAGGGCCTGGACGAGCGCCTCCGCAAGGAGACCCACCTGCCCGTGTTCCGCGCGGAGGACCCCCAGACGGCCGTGGTGCGCGGCACCGCCCTGCTGCTGGAGAACATCCCCCTCCTCCGCCGCATCCAGATCATGGACTGATCCACCACCTAAGGAGTCAGCTGGGACATGGCCGCGCGCCCGTCCAACTGGGGCTGGACCCCCACGGGGCGCCGCCGCTACGCCCTGCTGGCCCTGTGGCTCGGCCACGGGGCCTGGGTGCTCCTGGGCCGCGTGCCCGGCCGGGCCTGGAGCCAGGTCGCCACGACCCTGGCCCATCCCTTCCAGCGCATGGCCACGGGCTTCCATGACTGGCGCGTCACCCGGGCCCAGCGGGTCACGGACCTCGCCCAGGCCCAGGCGGAGCTGAACCGCCTCCGTCAGGAACTCGCGGATCGCCAGGTGGAGGCCGCCCGCCTGGCGCCCCTCCATGCCGAAGCCGAGGAGGCCAAGCGGCTGCTCGGCCTCAAGGTGCAGGTGCCCCTGGAGCTCCAGGGCGCCCGCATCCTCAGCAGCACGCGGCCCGGCGCCTTCGGCGGCCTCGTACTGGAGGGCGGCCTGGACCGGGGCTGGGTTCCCGATCAGGGTGTGCTGGCCCCCGAGGGGGTGGTGGGTCGTCTCTGGTCCGTGGCCCCCACCCAGTCCCTCATCCTCCCCGCCGACGCCCCCAACGCGGCCATCGGCGTGATGCTCACCCGCAGCCGCGCCACGGGCGTGCTGCAGGGCCTGGGCGACGGACGGGCCGAGATCCGCTACGTGAACCCTCAGGAAGTGGTGCAGCCCGGCGAGGCCGTGCACACCTCGGGTCTGGACCGCGTCTTCCCCCGGGGCCTGCTCGTGGGCTACGTCACCGACGTGAAGCCCACGGAACTCGAGCTGAAGGTGCGCGTGCAGCTCGCGGCCCCCCTGGACCGCCTCCGCCTGGTCCTCCTGCTGCCTCCGGATCCCCCCTTGGAAGTGCAGCCCACCCTCCGGCCCCCCACGAAGCCCGAGGCCCGCCCGGCCGCCAAGAAGGCGGTGCGCTGATGGCCCTGCGCAAACCCCCCCTCTCCCTCCAGGCCCGGATGCTCGTGGCCCTCCTGGGCGTGCTCTCGGTGCTCGTCACGGCCCCCTGGCCGCGCCTGCAGCTGATCCTTCACGTCCTCACGGTGGTGGCCCTGGCCCCGGATCCCCGCAGCTACCTCGCCACGGGCCTCCTGGCCTCCGCCTCCGGCTGGGCCCTGGAGGGCAGCCTCAAGCTCTACCCCCGCCTGGGCGGCTCCCCCTGGGCGGCCCTCACGCTGGCCCTCTTGGCGGCCTTCCTGGCCGAGCACTGGCCTCCGGAATCCCGTTTCCGCTGGATGATCCGGCAGCTGGGCCTCGCCCTGGGCCTCTTCCTCCTCACCCAGGTGATGGTATTCCTGGCCGCCGGCAGCCTACCCACCGCCCGGCCCTGGGTCTGGGTGCTCCTGGCCTGGCCCCTCTGGGCCTACCTCACCTGGCGGGATCAGCCCGCGCGGCCGTGATGGGTCGGGCCTGATGGATCCCCGCGACCGCCGCCTCCTCACAGGACGCCTGGGCGCCTTCCAGGCCACGGCCGTGGGCATGGTGTGCGTGCTGCTCGCCGTGTACGCCTGGCTGCAATTGGTCCGGCACAGCGACTTCCAGCAGCTGGCCCTGAGCCAGGCCGTGAAGGAACGGAGCGTGCCCGCCCCGCGGGGCATCGTGTACGACCGCAACGGGCACCGCCTCGTGGACAACCGCAAGGCCCTGCACCTCGTCATCGCCGAGGAGGACCTGCCCCGGGACCCCGCCGTCGTGGAGTCCCTGGCCCTGGCCCTGGGCCTGGAGCCCGAGCCCCTCAAGCGGAAGATCCACGCCTGGCGCCAGGGCAGCAAGGGCCGTTCCCTCGTGCTCATGGAGAACCTCGACGAGGCCGGCATCGCCTTGGCGGAGCGCGTGCGCAGCCGCTTCCCCTTCCTGGGGGTGGACATGGCCCCCCGCCGCGTCTACCTGGGCGACGAGCTGGCAGGCCACCTCCTGGGCTACGTGGGGGAAGTGGACGAGGCCCTCATGAAGAAGGACCCCGGCCAGTACCAGCTGGGCGAGATCGTGGGCAAGGACGGCTTCGAGCGGGCCTCCAACGAGCGGCTCAAGGGCGTGGACGGCGCCAAGAAGGTCCTCGTGGATCAGCTCGGGCGCGAGGTCGCCGTGAACGGCCAGCTGCCCGCCAAGGCCGGTCGCAGCCTCTACCTCACCCTCGACGCCGGGCTCCAGCGCGTGGTCCAGGAGGCCTTCGGAGAGGAGAAGGGCGCCGGCGTGGTGCTCGACCTCCGCGACGGCGGCGTGCTTGCCCTCTACAGCAGCCCCAGCTACGACTCCAACATCTTCCTCAACCGCCTCAGCCAGGAGATGGTGGACCGCTACATCCGCCACCCCTCGAAGCCCATGGTGAACCGCGTCACCCAGGGCATCTACGCCCCCGGCTCCACCTGGAAGCTGCTCATGGCGATCGCCGGGCTCGAGAAGAACGTCATCAAGCCCGAAACGGTCATCTACTGCGGCGGCAAGAAGAACTACTACGGCCGCGACTTCCGCTGCGACAAGCACGAGGGCCACGGCGGCCTCAGCCTCGTGGGTGCCATCGCCCAGAGCTGCGACATCTATTTCTATGAGGTGGCTTCCCGGCTGGACATCGACGACATCTACGCCGTGGCCGAGAAGTACGGACTCACGGTACCCACGGGCATCGACCTCCCCTTCGAGAAGACAAGCCGCGTGCCCAGCCGGGAGTGGAAGTGGAAGGCCCGCAAGGAGAAGTGGTATGCGGGCGAGACCATCAGCGTGGGCATCGGCCAGGGCGCCGTGGGCCTCACGCCCATCGCCCTGGCCCGGTTCTACGCCCTGCTCGCCACCAAGGGCAAGCTGCTCACCCCGCACCTGTTCTGGGGGTTCCGCAACGAGACCACGAACCTCGTGGAGCCTGCGCCGGCCCCCCCGATGAAGGACACAGGGCTCGACCCGAAGATCTGGGGCTACCTCGACCAGGGCCTCGGTCAGGTGGTGGAGAGCGGCACCGCGGCCACCAACCCCTTCGTGCGGCAGATCGGCAAGGAGATCCCCTTCGCGGGCAAGACGGGCACGGCCCAGGTGGCCACCTTCGTGGACCGCTCCCACTATGCGCGCCAGGCCAAGGAATTGAAGGACCACGCCTGGTTCGCGGGCTACGCCCCGAGGGACAACCCCCAGATCGCCTTCGTGTTCATCGCGGAAAACGCGGGCTGGGGCTCCACCAGCGCCGCCCCCATGGCCGCCAAGGCCGTGAAGTACTGGTGCGTGGATCGGCTCAGCAACCCCCTGCCCCCGCCCGGCGGCAAGCTCCCGGACCAGTTCAAGCCCGCGGAGAAGCCCGAGGAGGGCAATTGATCAGCTGGCGCGAATCCCTCAAGGGCCTGGACCGGGGCCTGCTCGCCATCATGGCCGCGTTGGCGGCCCTGGGTATCCTCACCCTCTTCAGCGCCAGCCGGGGGACAGCCCAGGCGGACCTCTGGCTCAAACAGCTCACCTTCACCCTGGGCTGCACCGCCATGGTGGCCATCCTCGCCTCCGTGGACCCCACCCGCATCTTCAAGGTGAGCCTGGGTCTCTACCTGTTGGGCCTCTTCCTCCTGCTGCTCGTGCTCGTGGCGGGCAAGAAGATGGGCGGTGCCGCCCGCTGGTTCGAGATCAAGGGCGTGCAGTTCCAGCCCTCCGAGCTTATGAAGTGGCTGACGCTGCTCTTCGTGGCGCACCGCCTGGGCAGCCGCCCCGCGGATCAGGTGGGTGCCTTCGACCTCCTCACGGCAGCGGCCCTGGTGCTGCTGCCCATGGTGCTCGTGCTCAAGCAGCCGGATCTGGGCATGGCCCTCAGCTTCACCCCCACCCTGGCCCTGGTGCCCCTCATCCGCGGCCTCAAGGCCAAGTGGGTGGTGATCGGGCTCCTGTGCTTCTCCCTGGGCGGCGTGGTGGCCTGGAAGAAGGTGCTGAAGCCCTACCAGAAGCAGCGGGTCATGACCTTCCTGGACCCTGAGAGCGACCTCCAGGGCAAGGGCTACCAGATCCACCAGAGCAAGATCGCCATCGGCGCCGGGGGCGTGCTGGGCCGCGGCTTCACGGCCGGAAGCCAGACCCAGCTCAACTTCCTGCCCGTGAAGACCACAGACTTCGTCTTCGCGGTGTGGGCCGAGGAGCGGGGCTTCGTGGGCGTCCTGATCGCCCTCTCCCTCTTCGGCGCCTTGCTCCTGCGCATCCTCGACACGGCCCGCCTCGCCAAGACTCCCGAGGAGCTCTATTTCTGCGCCGGCGCCGCCGCCATCTTCGGCCTGCACATCCTCGTGAACGTGGGCATGGTGGCCGGGGCCCTGCCCAACAAGGGCATGGCGTTGCCCTTCTTCAGTTACGGCCGCAGCAGCACCCTCAGCTTCATGCTGGCCCTGGGAATGGTGATGTCCATCCGCAACCGGGCACGGGTGCGCTAGATCCTACTTCTTGTGGGCCTTGGCGGGCGCCGCGGCCGGCAGGGTGCCCAGCTTCACCACGCGGCCGTCGTCCAGCTTCAGCTCCCAGGCCATGAGGTCCCCCTTCTTCAGCCCCAGGCGCTTGAAGGTGCCCACGGGGAACTCCACGAAGTAGCGGCCCGGCACGGTGCCGCCATAGGTGGGGCAGTCATTGCCGAGCATGGGGCTGCAGGGGGGCACCTTCTCCAGGAACTCCAGCACGCGCCCCTGCGCATCCAGCCAGGCCACGTCCAGGGCGATGAGGCAGTTCTTCATCCAGATGGGGTGGTAGTCGTCCTGGTCGTAGAGGAAGACCATGCAGCGGTCCTGGGGGAGGTGGGCGCGCTCCATGAGGCCCTTCGCCTTCTCCGCCTGGGTGGCGGCGACCTCCGCCGTGAAGCGGGATCCCTTCACGTGGACGGTTCCGCTCCCACCCGCGAGGAGGGGCAAAGCGAGGAGGAGAGGGGCGAATGGGAGGCGCATCAGAAGAGTTTATGCGCGCATCCCCCGACCCGTTCCAGGCATCCTGAAGACATGGGTGGAAATCGACACTGGACCTGGATCCTGCAGGCCCTTCTCGGAGGGCTGGGAGTCGGTCTGGTGGCCCAGGATGCCCCGCCCGCCCCGCCCCGGCCCCAGGGCCTGCGCGCTCGGCGCACGACCGAACCCATCACCCTGGATGGCAGCCTCAGTGAGGGCGCCTGGGCCCAGGCGGAGGTGGGCGACAGCTTCCGCCAGTCCTGGCCCCGCTGGGGCGCTCCGGCTCCCCAGCGCACGGATGTCCGCGTGCTCTACGACGATCACTACCTCTATGTGGGCGCCCGGATGCGCCACACCCGGGGCCTCTCGAAGATCGTGAAGCGGCTCCACCGCCGGGACCAGGACAGCGTCAGTGACTGGTTCGGGGTGTACATCGACAGCCTCCACGACCACCGCAGCGCCCTGGCCTTCTACGTGAATGCCGCGGGCGTCCAGCGGGACGGCGCCTGGTTCTCCGACACCGGGTTCGACGGTTCCTGGGATGGTGTGTGGGAGAGCAGCGTGGCCCGGGATGCCGATGGCTGGACCGTGGAGATCCGCATCCCCCTGAGCCTGCTCCGCATCCGGCCCGAGGACGGCGCCAGCTGGGGCATCAACTTCAGCCGCAGCGACCAGGGCCCCCTGCGCGCCACCTCGTGGTGGAGCCTCGCCCCCCGGGACGAGAACGCCTTCGTGAGCCGCTTCCCCGAACTCACCGGCCTGGAGGGACTCCAGCCCGCCCGGCGCCAGGAATGGCTGCCCTACCTCACCGGCCGCAGCAAGTTCGCCACCGCCCAAAGCTGGGACGACCGGGGCGCCGAGGTGCGGGCCGGGGTCGACGGGCACCTGGCCCTCTCGGGCACCACCCAGCTGGACCTCGCCCTCAAGCCGGACTTCGGCCAGGTCGAGGTGGATCAGGCCGTACTCAACCTCAGCACCACCGAGACCTGGCTGCCCGAGCGTCGACCCTTCTTCGTGGAGGGGGCGGACCTCTTCGGCTTCAACGGTCCCCAGCTCTTCTACAGCCGGCGCATCGGGCGGGGGCTCGGCGCCCCCGCCCTGGCCACCGGCGAGACCCTCGTCGCCATGGACCGGAGCCTGGCCCTCCAGGGCGCCGCCAAGATCACGGACCGGGATTTTGGCGGCGCCCAGGTGGGCCTGCTCGCCGCCTCCGCCGAGAGCGCCACCTACCGGGTGCGCGAGGCCGATGGCACCGAGACCTCCCGGACCCTGGCCCCTTCCCAGGACTTTCTCGTCGCCCGGGGCGTGCTGCCCCTGGACGCCCGGGGTTCCACCGTCGGTGTGCTCGGCACCTGGACCCGGCAGAGCCAGGGCGGCCGCCTCGCCACCGTGGAGGGGGTCGATGGGGCCTGGCGGAGCGCCGACCGGAGCAACAGCGCCGAGGGCGCCCTCGTCCACAGCGAGGCGGGATCGGCCGTGGACGCGGAACAGGGCTGGTACGCCCGGGGCCATTTCCAGCACCGCTTCAATGGCCTCTCCACCGACCTCACCCTCGTCAATGCCGGCCATGACTTCAATCCCAACGACCTGGGCTACCTGGCCCGCGCCGACGAACAGCGCATCTCCGCCCGGGCCCAGCGCCGCTTCGAACCCCTGGGGCCATTCCGGGAGGCCACGTTCGGCACCAGTGTGGGCATGTCCCGGGATCAGGCCGGGCACACCTTCAGCCGCTGGATCTCCGCAGACTTCGGCGGGGGGCTCCCCACCTTCTTCGGCGTGTGGGGCGGGGCCACCGTCAGCCTCCCCGCCGGGGATGACCAGGAACTCCGCACCTTCCGCGATCCGCAGAAGAAGTACCTGCAGCGCGGCAGCATCCCCAGCGCCTGGATGGGCTTCGACACGCCAGGCAACCGCCCCTGGTACGTGGCCGCCTCCTGGAGCGGCGCCTGGCACCCCGGTGGCCCCTCCACGGGCCTGAGCCTGAACCAGACCCTGCGCCCTACCGAGGACATCGAGGTGTCCCTGGGCACCAACCTCAGCCATCAAGAGGGCGAGCTCCGCTACCTCGCTGCCGATCCCGTGGTCCCCGACACTCCCCTGGTGGGCCTGCGCCGCCTCAGCTCCTTCAACCAGAGCCTGCAGGTGGCCTACAGCCCCCGCGCGGACCTCAGCCTCCAGCTGCAGACGCAGTGGCTGGCCGCCAATTGGAACTACCGGGAGGTGCAGGCCTGGAGCGAGGGCACCCTCACCCCGAAGGACTACGAAGGGGAGAGCGCCTTCAGCACCCGCTCCTGGAACCTCAACCTCATCACCCGCTGGGAGTACCGCCCCGGTTCCACGGTCTTCCTCGTGTACAGCCGCGGCGTGGCCACGGACGCCCTGATCAACGCCCGGGCCAGCCTGAGCCCGAGTCGCGACATCTTCGCGCTGCGCGGCCTGCCCTCGGACGAGGTCATCCAGATGAAGGTCAGCTACCTCCTGCGGTAGGACGATAGCCCCAGGGGGCCAGCGGTGGTTCGAAGCGGGCCTCGTTCCGATAGGGTCAAAGCGTGCGCCTCCTCCTGCCGTTCCTCTCCACCTTCGCCGTGGCGGCTCAACCGACACCGTCCGGCCTCCGGGCCGTTCGCGTGGGCCAGCCCCCGGTCATCGATGGCCGGCTCGAGGAGGCGGTCTGGCAGACCGCCCCCGCCGCAGGGGGCTTCCAGCAGATGTACCCCGCCTACGGGCAGCCCTCCCAGTTCCGCACCGAAGTGCGGGTGCTCTACGACGACCGCTACCTCTACGTCGGGGCGCGGATGTGGCAGATCCCGGGCGCCCACAAGACGAGCCTCCAGCTCTACCGGCGGGACCGCCAGACCTACGGCACCGACCTCTTCGGCGTCTACATCGACCCCCTCCGGGATGGCCGCACGGCCTACGGTTTCATCCTCAACGCCGCCGGCGTGCAGCGGGACGAACTGAAGGTGAACGACGTGGACAGCGACGACAGCTGGGATGCCGTGTGGGAGAGCGCCACCACCCAGGACGCCGATGGCTGGACCGCGGAGTTCAAGATTCCCCTCGACATCCTGCGGCTCCAGAAGGGCGGCGGCCCCCAGACCTGGGGCATCCAGTTCTTCCGCCAGGACGCCCTGGCGGCCCGGGAGGTCAGCTTCTGGACCGTACCCCCCCGGGAGCAGCGCGCCTTCGTCAGCGTGTTCCCGCCCCTCACGGGCATCGAGGGCGTGGAGCCCCGGCCCCGCCGGGAGTTCCTCCCCTACCTCAGCGCCAGCCGGAAGTTCGAGACCGCCAACGGCCGGAAGCCCGAAACGGCCCAGTTCGGCGACGACCGGGGCACCACGCTGAAGGCGGGCCTGGACGGGCGGGTGAGCCTCACCCCCCACAGCCAGGTGGACTTCACCCTCCACCCCGATTTCGGGCAGGTGGAGGTGGACAGCGCCGTGCTCAACCTCAGCACCGTGGAGACCTTCCTGCCGGAAAAGCGCCCCTTCTTCCTGGAGGGCTCCGAGATCTTCAACATCGACTCCGGCGGCCGGCTCTTCTTCTACAGCCGTCGCATCGGCAAGGGGCTCGCGACCCCCGACCTCGCCCCGGGCGAGATCCTGGTGGACCGCCCCCTCGCCGCCAACATCGCCGGCGCGCTGAAGTACTCCGCCAAATACGCCACGGGCACCCAGGTGGGCCTGCTGGCCGGTGGCCTGGAGGTGGAGAAGGCCCGGATCCTCGACGGCAGCGGCCAGCCCCGGGACCAGGAGGTCTCCCCCTTCACCGCCTTCGGCGTGCTGCGCACCACCCAGGCCCTGGATTCGGCGGGCTCCTACGTGGGCGCCTTCGCCAGCAGCCTCCGCCAAGCCTCCGCCGACGGCGCCCTGGCCACCGTGGGGGCCCTGGATGCGCTCCTGCGATCCGCCGACCGCCGGAGCAGCCTCTCCATCGTGGGCGCCGGGAGCCAGACCGGGGCCCGGGAGGGGGACCGCCACGATGGCGCCTACGGCCGCCTGGAGTGGGTGCACCGCTTCAACGGCTCCGGCCTGGAGCTGGACCTTGCCGCCGTGAACGCCGGCCGCCGCTTCGACCTCAACGACCTGGGCTACCTCGCCCGCTCGGACGAGAAGGCCCTGGCCCTCGGCATCTCCCGGCAGTGGGATGGGCAGTGGGGCATCTTCCGGAACCCCGAGCTCGCCTTCTCCGGCCGGGAGGCGCAGGACCAGGCCGGCCGCACCATCCAGCAGAACTGGGGCCTTCGCGGTCGCACGGACTTCGTGAACAGCTGGACGATGTGGTTCGGCGCCAACCTCCAGGGCGCCTACCTGGACGACCAGGAAGTGCGGGTCGTGGATTCCAAAACCGGCGCCGTGGTGCCCATCTTCCTCGGCCCTGACAAGAAGTACCTGAGCCGACCTGGCGGATCAGACTGGTTCATCTCGGCCGATACGGACAGCTCCAAGCCCTATTACGCCCGCGTGGAGGTGGGACGGAACCACCCCCGGGACGGCCACCCGGGACACCACCTGCAACTCGTGCAGATCATGCGCCCCCGCCACGACGTGGAAGTGGAGCTGGAGGTCTCCACCCGTCATCAGGGGGGGGAGTTGGCCTGGCTGGAGGAACAGGGGGGCACCCCGATCCTCGGCCAGCGGCGCCTCACCCTCGCGGAGGCCACCCTCCGCGTGGGCTGGACCTTCACACCCCATGCGGGCATCCAGCTCTACAGCCAGTGGCTGGGCTACAGCTACGCCTTCCGGGACCTGCGGTCCTGGGTGGATGCCGACACGCTCCAACCCGGCGCCACCTCGGCCCAGCCCGTGGCCAGCGACCGCCTCTGGAATCTCAACGCCATCGGCCGCTGGGAATTCCACCCGGGCTCCACCGCCTACCTCGTCTACACCCACGGAACGGACACCACCGCCCTCGTGAATCCCCGCGGCACCTTCGCCCCGGGGCGGGACCTCCGCCTGCTCAACCACCTCCCCAGCGACGACGTGGTGCAGGTGAAGGTGAGCTGGCTCTTCCGGTGAACCGAAGGCTCAGCTGACAGTGTCCATCCAGGCAGCGATGCGGGCGAGGTCCGCCTCCCCGTGCCAGCCATGGAAGGCGATTCGCAGGTAGCCCTCCCGCACCGAGGCGTAGATGCCCTGGCGCAGCCCGCGCTGGAGCAACGCCGCCAAATCCCGGCCGCCGTGGTGGAAGGCCAGGAAGGGCCCGAGGCGGTCCGCCTCCAGGAGCCCCCGCAAGCGCAGGGCCTCCTCGCCCCAGGGCCCGGTTTCCAGCTTCCGCAGCAGTCCCCGCTGCAGGCGCTCCACGTGCGCCGTGATGCGGGGGATCCCCGCGTGGTTCAGTTCCGCCAGGGAGGCCTCCAGGGTGGCCGCCATGAGGAGGGGGGGGCTGCCCGCCTCCAGGCGCCGGCCATCCTCCAGGAAGGGCCGATCGAAATCCGTGCTGGGACGGCTGAAGTCGGTGCCCTGCTCCACGGAGAGCCAGGTGCCCGACGGGATGAGGCGGCCTCGGAAGGTGGGATCCGTCCAGAGGAAACCCAGGCCCTGGGGGGACAGCAGCCCCTTGTGGCCCCCTGTGGCGAAGGCGGCGACGCCGGTCAGGTCCGGCACGTGGGTGCCGCACCCCTGGATGCCATCCACCACCAGGGCCACGCCCCGGGCGCGGCAACCCGCGGCGAGGCGGGGCAAGTCCAGACGCAGGCCATCCTGGAAGCGCACCCAGGAGACCGTGAGGATGGCGGTGGCGGAGCCGATCGCCGCCAGCAGCCGGGCCTCGGGATCCGCATCCGCCGGGGGCGGGGTGCTGGCCAGGGCATCCGCCCCGGCGCGGTGGCCCTCCCAGAGGGGCACCTCACGGAAACCCACGCGGCGGTCCCGCAAGGCCAGCCAGGGCCAGGCGTTGGAGGGGAACTCACCCAGCGGGGCGAGGGCCTCGTCCCCGGGGCGCCAGGGGAACCCGAGGGACACCGCCTGCAGGCCGGAACTGGTGGTGGCCGTGAGGCTCAGATCCTCCGGCGCGGCGCCGATCACCTTGGCCGCCTGGGCCTTGCAGCGGTCGCCGCCCCCGAGGAAGTCCTCCTTCCATTTCAGATCCCAGGGCTGCAGCTCCTTGTAGAGGAAGGCCCGGCAGGCCCGCAGCGCAGAGCGCGGGATGGGACCCTCGGAGCAGTGCATGAGCCAGAGGTGGTCCGGATCCAGGCTGAAGAGCGCGGGATTCAGCGGCGGGGTGGACACGCGCCTATCCGACTTCGGATTCGAGCAGCGCCTTGAGGCTCACGGGATACACCTGCTCCACCACCTTGGCCACGGCGTGGGCGTACTGCTGGATCTCCCACTGGGCGTGCCCCTCGGAGCGGAGGCGGATGAAGTGGGCCACGGCCTGGAGGCTCACCGTCCAGTACACCTCGGAGTAGAGGCCCACGGGCAGCACGCAGCGCGCCTGCTCCTTGCACACGCCCATCTCCAGCAGGGCCCGGTATTGCTTCACGCTGTCCTTGCAAGCCTGGAGGAAGGTCTCCGCGGCGGGGCCCCGGTGCTCCGGCTCGATCTCGCCGAAGCTGCCCTGCTTGTTGTCCTTGGACTGCATGCGGAAGACTTCCGGCACATAGAACTCGTCGTCGGGGAACACCACGTAGCGGCCGCTGATCTCGTTGAACTCGCTGCCGATGCGGTGCTTCATCCACTGGCGGAACACGAAGATCGGGGCCTTCACGTGCAGGGTCAGCGCCGTGTGGCGGAAGGGCGAGGTGTGCTCGTGCTTCGCCAGGTATTTGATGAGCTTGGCGTCGCCCTCATCGAAGGCGTCCTTGCGCTTGCCAAAGGAGACGCGGGCCGCGTTCACGACCGAGAGGTCCGAACCCATGTGGTCGATGAGCTTCACGAACCCCTTGTCGAGGACGGGGATCTCGGTGACGGAAACCTCGGAAAGGGGGGCCATGGGAACTCCTGCTTCCAGCTTCCCGCTCCCCCTGGGAGAATGGAAGGGCTGGAATGAGGAGCCTCACATGCGCTTTTTTATCGATACCGCCAACATCGACGAGATCCGTAAGGTCAATGCCTACGGCATCCTCGACGGCGTGACCACGAACCCCAGCCTCATCGCCAAGGAGAGCGGTAAGCCCTTCGAGGCCATCATCGAGGAGATCTGCGGCATCGTGGACGGCCCCATCAGCGCCGAGGTCATCAGCCTGGAGGCCCCCGGCATGATCGAGGAGGGCCGCAAGCTCGCCAAGATCCACAAGAACGTGGTCGTGAAGGTGCCGCTCACCGCCGAGGGCCTCAAGGCCGCCCACGCCTTCAAGGGCGAGGGCATCCGCACCAACGTGACGCTCTGCTTCAGCGCCACCCAGGCGCTCATGGCCGCCAAGGCCGGCGCCACCTACGTCTCGCCCTTCGTGGGCCGCCTGGACGACATCAACCTGGATGGCATGGAACTGATCCGCGAGATCGTCGCCATCTTCGAGAACTACGGGCTCGAGACCCAGTGCCTGGCCGCCTCCATCCGCCAGCCCCGCCATGTGACGGACGCCGCCCTGGCCGGCGCCCACGTGGCCACCATCCCCACCAAGGTCTTCGACCAGATGATCAAGCATCCCCTCACCGACAAGGGGATCGAGAGCTTCCTGGCCGACTGGCGGAAATCCGGCCGTTGATGCGCGCCGGGCTCCTCTCCCTCCTCCTCCTCGCCCCGGCCCTGGCCTGCCAGGGGCCGCAGGCCGCGCCGTCGGCGCCGGCCTGGGTCTCCGCCCACCCCGAGTTCCACGCCCACGCGGACTGCGTCTTCTGCAGGATCGTGGCGGACCAGGCCCCCTCGCGGAAGGTCTACGAGGACGACCGCGTGCTGGCCTTCTGGGACATCGCGCCCCGGGCCAAGTACCACCTGCTGGTGATCCCCAAGCAGCACGTGCGGAGCCTGAAGGAGCTGGAGGAGCTGCCCAGCGAGACTCGCGCGGCCCTGCTCACGGCCTGCGTGAAGGTGGCCCGGGAATTCGGCCTGGAGGAGGGCGGCTTCCGGGTCATCGTCAACTCCGGCCAGAATGCCAACCAGTCCGTCTTCCACCTCCACTTCCACGTCGTCGGCGGCGAGAAGCTGCCCGAGGACGCCGTGCGGATGAAGGAGAAGGCGGACTAGGGGTCCTGGACCCCGGATCCTTCCGACATTCCACGCAATCAGGCCCGGGCCCCCGCGGCCCCTGTCCGGAGCCCCCATGTCCCTCGAAAAGAAGATCGAAACCCTCAAGGCCAAGCACGCCGCGGCGCTGGCGGGCGGCGGCGAGGCCCGCGTGGCGAAGCAGCACGAGGGCGGCAAGCTTACGGCGCGGGAGCGCCTGGCGGCCTTCCTGGACGAGGGGAGCTTCGAGGAGCTGGACGCCCTGAAGGTGCACCGCACGCCGGGCGTGGACACCATCCCCGGCGACGGCGTCGTCACCGGCTTCGGCCGCGTGGACGGCCGGCCCGTGGCGGTCTTCGCCCAGGACTTCACGGTCTTCGGCGGCTCGCTCTCCGAGGCCTACGCCCAGAAGATCTGCAAGGTGATGGACCTCGCCATGAAGGTGGGCTGCCCGGTGGTGGGCCTCAACGACTCCGGCGGCGCCCGCATCCAGGAGGGCGTCGTCTCCCTGGGCGGCTACGCGGACATCTTCCTCCGCAACACCCTGGCTTCGGGCGTGGTCCCGCAGATCTCCCTCATCATGGGACCCTGCGCGGGCGGCGCGGTGTACAGCCCGGCCATCACCGACTTCGTGAGCATGGTCCAGGGCACGAGCTACATGTTCGTCACCGGCCCCGATGTCATCAAGGCGGTGACCCACGAGGACGTGACCAAGGAGCAGCTGGGCGGCGCCGCGGCCCACGCCGCCAAGTCGGGCGTGGCCCACTTCGTCAACGCCAGCGACCTCGCCGCGCTGGCCCACACCCGCGAGCTGCTCTCCTTCCTGCCCAGCAACAACCTCGGCGAGGCGCCCCGCAAGGCCCCGAAGGTCCCCATGCCCCTCGAGAACCCCGAGCTGGACACGGTGGTGCCCGACGATCCCAGCAAGCCCTACGACATCCGCCGCATCGTGAAGGGCATCTTGGACGACGCCTACTTCCTCGAGGTGCACGAGACCTTCGCCCCCAACATCGTGGTGGGCTTCGGGCGCATCGAGGGCCGCTCCGTCGGCGTCGTCGCCAACCAGCCCGCCTTCCTCGCCGGCGTGCTCGACATCAGCGCCTCGGAGAAGGCCGCGCGCTTCGTGCGCTTCTGCGACGCCTTCAACATCCCCCTCCTCACCTTCGAGGACGTGCCGGGGTTCCTTCCGGGCGTGACGCAGGAGCACGGCGGCATCATCCGCCACGGCGCCAAGCTGCTTTACGCCTTCGCCGAGGCCACGGTGCCGAAGATCACCGTCATCACCCGCAAGGCCTACGGCGGCGCCTACTGCGTGATGGCCTCCAAGCACCTGCGCACGGACTTCAACTTCGCCTACCCCACCGCGGAGATCGCCGTGATGGGCGCGGACGGCGCCATGAACATCCTCCATGGCAAGACCCTCGCGGCGGCCGCGGACCCCGTGTCGAAGAAGGCCGAGCTCATCTCGGAATACAACGAGAAGTTCGCCAACCCCTACATCGCCGCGGAGTTCGGCTTCGTCGACGAGGTCATCCTCCCCCGCGAGACCCGCAGGAAGCTCATCAAGGCCCTCGCCTTCCTCGACACCAAGCGGGACCAGGTGCCGCCCAAGAAGCACGGCAACATCCCGCTCTGAGGGAGGGCGGGCGGACCGCCATTCGGGCCCCATTCCCCAGGTCGCGGCCCTCGGCCCGCTCAGGGCGTATCTGGCCGCCACCTGGTGCGCCCGCGCCGGGAACGGACTCCGGTAGCGCCCCGCCCTCCCTGCAGTAGAATCGGGGTCCCTCCCGGGAGCCCCGATGCGATACCGGCCCGCCCTCATGACCGCCCTGCTCGCCCTTCCCGCCCTGGCGCAGAACGCCAAGCCCGCCGCCTTCGACGAGGCCTTCTTCGATGGCGACCGGCGGGTCATCCTCAAGGCCTGCGCCGACAAGGCCCGGAGCATGAAGCCCAAGGACGCGGAGTGGCTGGCGGAATACGGTCGGGCCTACCTGGCGGCCCTGGACCTGGACGCCGCCAAGTCCGCCTTCAAGGCCGCGGAGGAGCGGGAGCCCAAGGACGGCAAGATCCTCCGCCGCATCGCCAACGCCTGGCTGAAGAACGGCTACAAGAACGAGGCGCTGGAGACCTACGACAAGATCCTGGAACGGGACCGCAAGAACAAGGACGCCCTCACCGACGCCGGCATCGACCTCGCGGAGGTGGCCATGCCCCAGCACGCCGACAAGTTCATGGAGGCCCTCGCCCAGGAGGAGCCCAAGGACTGGGAGCGCTTCCTGATGTTCGGCAAGGCCTACCTGGGCTCGGGGCTCCGCAAGAAGGCCGCCTACTGGTTCGCCCGGGCGGTCACCGTGAAGCCCGACGAGGAGAAGATCTACCTGGCCATCTCCCAGGCCTTCGCGGAAAGCCAGGCGCTCCTCTAGACCGGCCTCAACCCCGGGAGGGTCTCCGCGTAACCCGGGATCGACCCCCTGATCCGGCGAGAGGCCCAGAATGCGTTCCGATTCCCACTGTTTCGACGACCACGGGCGATTCCGCCTTGGCTGGAAGCTCCCCATCGTTCTGGGCAGCGCTCTGCTGAGCCTCCTCCCCTTCAGCGGCCCCCTCCAGGGCCACCCGGCCGGCCTGGGGATCTTCCTCGCCGCGGCCGTCCTGCTCTGGTGGGGCCTGGCCAGCCTGCGGGCCTCGGACGACCGGGGCCGCCTCCGCAACGGGTGGAAGGTCTGGGGCTTCATCGTGCTGTCGGGCCTCCTTTCCGCGATCACCACCGTGGTGCTCCGCAAGGTGTTCGCCATCACCAAGGTGGGGAACGTGGGGCAGGTCGCCTTTGGCGTCGCCATCGGGCTCGCGGCCTCCTGGATCTGCCTGCGGGCCGAGCGCGAGTCCCTCGCGTCCATCGGCTTCGTCCCCGACCGCCGCTGGGCCCGGGAACTGGGCTTCGGCGTGGCAGGCGGCGCCGGCATCATGCTGCTCACGGCCCTCCTGACGATGGGCCTCGGCGGCTTCCACTGGATCCGAGGCACCGCGACCCTCGGCGTCGCCGCCTGGGGCTTCCTCCTCTATGTCCTCGTGGCCTTCAACGAGGAGACCCTCTTCCGGGGTTACCTCTTCCAGCGCCTCATCCGCGGGCTGGGGGAATGGCCGACCCAGCTGCTGATGGCGGGGCTCTTCGCCTTCGCCCACTGGGGCAACCCCGGCATGCACGGCGCCACCAAGGCCTGGGCCACGCTGAACATCGCCCTGGCGGCGGTGCTGCTCGGCCTCTGCTACCTGCGCACGAAGAGCCTGGCCCTGCCCATCGGCGTGCACCTGGGCTGGAACTGGACCCAGGGCAACCTGCTGGGCTTCGGGGTCAGCGGCACCACGGACACCCCCGGCCTCCTGCAGCCCGTCTTCCACAGCCGGCCCGACTGGCTCACCGGCGGCGCCTTCGGGCTCGAGGCGAGCCTCCCCTGCGCCCTCGTCTGCGGCGCCGTCGTCCTGGCGCTCGCCCTCTGGAAGCCGGCGCCTAGCGCCGCTCCTTCCATTGCGACGGAGGCGTGATCGCGTCGCTGAGGATGAGGCGGAACTCCGGGGAGGGCTCGAAGCCCATGTGCCGGTAGAGCGCCTCGGCGTCCTTGCTGGCGTGGAGCTCCACCATCTCGACGCCGATCTCACGGGCATGCGCCAGGGCCGCCTCGGTGAGGCGCCGGGCGAGGCCCCGGCCCCGGGCCTCCGGAGCGACATAGACGTTGTAGAGGTAGCCCCGCACGCGCTGGAGGCTCAGGGGGGAGGGCAGGGCCTCCTTCAGCTGGAGCAGCGCGCCGCCCACGACGCGGCCCCCCTGCTCCGCCACCCAGCCCCGGGCCTGGCCCGTGGTGAGCCAGGCCCGGAGCAGGTCCCGGAACACGGGCGCCATGCGCTCGCGGCCCGCGTCATCGCCGTAGTCCATGTCCCTGAACATGGCCACGCGGTGGAGGACGTGGGCCTCGAGGTCAGCGAGGGTGGACGGGCGGAGGAGGGGATCCATCCGCCCAGTCTAATGCCCTCGGCCGGGTCTAGTTGTTGGCGTGCACCACCGCGGTGGCCCGCAGGTCCGGAAGCGCGAAGGTGGTCTTCCCGTCGCCGCCGTACTGGGTGCCCAGGAGGGAGAAGAGCGCCTGGTTGTTCTGGATCGGCAGGAGCTGGCCCTCGCAGAACATGAAGCCCGAGGGGGCGAAATTGCCGGCGAACATGCGGATCTCGCCGAGGATGACGTCGCTGTATCCCGTGCTGGTGCCGCCATTGGCGGGGAAGATGCCCCCGATGGCGATGATGTAGCGCAGGCCGAGCACCTGCACCATCCCGGTGTCCAGGCCGCCCTGGGCGACGAGGGAGATCGTGTGGGGCGGAGCCGCGGGCGGCGGAGAGAGGACGTTCCACTCGCTGGGGTGGGTGTCGGGCTGGCGGTTGCAGTTGGTGAGGCGGGACAGGTAGACGCCCCCGTTCCAGACCACGGCGTCATTCTGCGCGTAGGTCGTGGTGGACACCCAGGTGCCCTTCCAGGTGAGCGGCGCCGGTCCGTAGAACACGTTGAAGCTGGTGCCGCCGGAGCCGTTCGCGACCACCAGGGAGTAGTTGGCCGCGGGAAAGCCCGTCGCGGGGACCGTGGCGGTCATCCGCTGGAGCACGGCGTCGGTGATGGTGGCCGTCAGGGCGGTGCCACCCAGTGTGACGGTTGGGGTGGCGCCGAAATTGGATCCGGTGATGATCAGCTGGCGGCTGGGGTAGTTCACACTCACGGACTTGATGACCGGCGCCTGGGCGTAGGCCGTCGCGGCCAGCAGGGTCAGCGCAGGCGCGAGCATCCAGCGTCGAAGGATGGGCCTCATGGGAGCCTCCTGGGGGTCGGGTGGAAGTGGGGGGCGGAAACCACAACCCTACCCCCCATCCCGTGCGCATCTCAAGACAAGCTCTGTTAAAAAGCCGCGTCGGCCGGAGTTCGGCCCCCCTCCGGCGGCGGTAGACTCGAATCCATGCACTACGCCGCCCTCGCCTCGGGCTCCAAGGGCAACTGCCACGCGCTGGGGGACGGCGAACGCACCCTCCTCATCGACGCGGGCCTGTCCCTGCTCCAGGTCCGCCGGCGCATGGCGGCCCTGGACCTCGACCCCGCTTCGGTGCGGGCCGTGGCCCTCACCCATGAGCACAGCGACCACATCGGGGCGGTGGGCGTCATGCTCCGCCAGACGGACTGGGCCTTCCTCGCCACCCGGGAGACGCGGGAGGCCGTCGAGGCCATCCACGGACCCCTCCCCCCGGGCCGCTGGATCGAGGTGCGGGCCGGGCACGCCCTGGACTGGGAGGGCTGGCGGCTGCTGCCCTTCGCCCTGCCCCACGACGCGGCGGATCCCGTGGCCTGGCGCGTGGAGGCCGGCGGGCGGGCGCTGGCGGTGGTCACGGACCTGGGCCATCCCACGGCCCTGGTGGCCGACCACTGCGCCGGCCTGGATCTCCTCGTGCTCGAGGCCAACCACGACCTCGACATGCTGCGGGAGGGCGACTACCCCGCGCACCTGAAGGCCCGGATCCTCAGCCGGGTGGGACACCTCAGCAACGGCGCCATGGCCGAGCTGCTGGAGCGGACCCTCGGGCCGCGCCTGCGCCAGGTGGTGCTCGCGCACCTGAGCGAATCCAACAACCTCCCGGAACTGGCGCGCCTGGCGGCGGAGACGGTCCTGCGGGGCCGGGACATCGCATTGCACCTCGCGCACCAGCGCGATCCCCTGCGGCTGGCCTGCTGATGACCTTCCCTTTTCCGCCGAGGCTGGTCCTGCTCCTGGGCCTGACCCTGGCCCTGCCCGCCCGGGCCCAGGCCTTCGCGGACGGCACGCCCTTCGGCGGTTCCGCGGTCTTCTCCGAGGGCCTGGATCCCCGCTCCAATCCGGCCCGCTTCGACCGCGTGCCGGAGGGCTTCTACCTGGGCTTCGAGGCCGGGGACCTGAAGCCCTGGAGCACGTCCGACGCCTCGGACAGCCTGCGGGACGCCCTGACCGCCGGGGACGCCGCGGCCGAGGGCCGGGCCCTGCTGCGCCTCGCCGCCCGGCCCTGGGCCACGCGGCGGCGGGCCTTCGGCCTCCAGTGGGCCATGGAGGGCGGCGTCCGCTTCGCCTATCAGCACGAGGATCTGCGAGGCTCCCGCGCCGAGGTGGACCTGGCCCACCTCGGCGGGGCCCTGGGGACGAACGGCACGCAGGTGCAGGGCTTCGGCGCCACCGTGGACCGCCTCCTGGCCGCCGTGGGCAGCGCCGCGGGCCCCTCCGGAGTGGGCCTCACCGCGCGCCTGGAGCGGGTGCGCTCCGGCCGGGAGGACTTCGCCCTCGTCCCCGGTGCCGGCCAGGCGGCGCTGACCGATCCCGCCGAGGCCCTCCAGGGCCGGGTCCGGGACCGGTCCACCTGGACCTTCTCCACGGACCTGGGCGCGACGCGGGAGCTGAACGACTG
The DNA here is from genome assembly GCA_035254125.1 of Holophagaceae bacterium. GTDB lineage: Bacteria > Acidobacteriota > Holophagae > Holophagales > Holophagaceae > JAFDVN01. Next base: position 48,448 of record DATFAX010000093.1, read on the forward strand.
GATCCGGGCGGGCCTCACCCTGGACCGCCTGCTGCCCCGCCGTTTCGGCGAGGTGAACGAGCGCCCCCAGTTCCGGGCCGGCTTCCAGTTCGACCTCACCCCCCTCGTCCAGTTCTCCGTGGAGGGGGACCTCAACGCCGCGGCCCGGTTGCCCCTGCCCCAGAAGCAGCGGGTCCTCGCCGCCAGCCTGCGCGTGGAGGGCCTGGTGCGCGTGGTGAGTTTCACGTTCGGCGCGGAGCGCCGGAGCCTCGAGGGCGCCCGCAGCACCCTGGTGGGAGCGGCGGTGCATGTGCGCACCGCGCCCCTGCTCTGGTCCCTCGGCCTCCAGCTGGGGGACGACCGCCCCCTGATGGCCGGGGGATTCCGCTTCGGACGATGAAGGAGACGCGATGCTGTTGATGGTTCCGGCGATCCAGGCCCCCGCCCCGACGCCCCCCCTCCAGGAGCTGGTGGAGCGCTTCGACGCCGCCCAGGCCCGGGTGCAGACCCTCCAGGCCCCCTTCACGCTCACCACCCGCCGCGCCCTGCTGAAGGCCCCGGCCGTGTCCAAGGGCACCGTCTACCTCCAGGGCTCGGAATTCGTCCACTTCACCTTCAGCGCGCCGGAGGACCTCATCCTCCACCTCACGCCCAAGGCCCTCGTGTCCTACAGCCCCGAGGCCAGGCAGGGCGAGCTCCTGAAGATCGGCGTCATCAAGAACGCCAACCGCAAGTTCCTCGGCCTGGGCCAGAAGCTCAGTTACCTCGCCCAGTACTTCGACATGGGCCTGGGCGAGTCCAAGGACGTCCCGGGGACCTACTTTCTCACCCTCACCCCGCGCAGCCTGGGCATGCGCAAGCGGATGCAGTCGATGAACCTCTGGATCGACAAGGACACCTTCCTCCCCCGCCAGGTGCAGTGGGTGGAGCGCAGCGGGGACAGCTGGCTCCTCGAGCTGGGGCCCCTCAAGCTGAACCAGCCCCTGCCCCCCTCCGTCACGAACTTCCAAGTGCCCCAGGGAGTCCCGCTCCGCTCGGAATTCAGCTTTTTCGCGTCCCGCAAGAAGTAGCGGTAAACTTTCTGCCCAACCCGAGGCTGTGATGATCGTTGTGTGCCCGGCCTGCTCGGCCCGTTTCCAGTACGACGAGACCCGGTTCCAGGACGCGCCCTCCAAGCGCTTCAAGTGCCCCAAGTGCGCCCACGTCTTCGATGTGGCGAATCCGCTCTTCACCTCCCCGGTGCCGGACGCCACCACCATGCTCCCGCCGGAGCCCTCGCCCGAAGGCATGAGCCCCTACGATTCCGGTCCGATCCACACCGGGAAGACCACCGCCCGGGCCGACCGGGAGACCATGCTCCAGGCCGCCTCGATCGGCATGCCCACCAATCTCCGGATCAGCCTCGCGGTGCTGAGCGGGCCCCAGGCCTCCACGGTCCAGGTGGTGGACAAGCCCCTCGTGGTCATCGGGCGCGAAGAGGGCGACATCATCACCCACGATCCCGAGGTGTCACGCCGCCACGCGGCGGTGGAGGTGAGGCGGGACGGCACCGTGCTGCTGCAGGACCTCCAGAGCACCAACGGGACCTTCCTGAACGGCGAGCGGATCGAGGGGAGCGTCATCGTCAACAACCGGGACGAGTTCACCTGCGGCAACAGCACCTTCATGCTCGTGGTGCGCGACCTGAACGATTTCCAGCTGCACTAGAGAACCCATGGTCCCGGACCCCTACGCGCGCTACCTCGAGCAGGCCGATCAGCTCTTCGCCGCGGGCGAGGTGGTGAGGGCGGGACAGATCTGGCAGGCCATCCTGAAGCAGGTGCCGGACCATGCGGCGGCCCGCGAGAACCTGCAGAAGCTCCGCGTCTGGCTGGAGGCCCAGCACGCCGCCGAGGCCGCGCCGGTCGCCGCGCCGGCGCCGCCCTCCCCGATGCCAGCCCCGGTCTCGGCCCCGGCCCCGGTCCCGACCTTCGACCAGGACGCCGAACCCACCCCCAAGGAAGTGCCGGTGGTCCGGGAGGACACCCTCTACGAGGCCCCGCCCACCGCGCCCCTGAGCGAAGCGGCGCCTCCGCCTCCCGCCCCGGACAGCGAGGTCCTCGACCGCATGCTCCGCGAGGGCTGCACCCTCTACGACATGGGCCAGGTGGAGGACGCTCTCCTGAAGTGGGAGGCCCTGCTCCGGCTCGACCCCACGCACCAGCTCACCCGGGAATACGTGGCGAGCGCCCGCCGGGACCTGGGACTGCCTCCCCTCGGCGAGGGCGCCCCCCCGCCGCCGGCCCCGGCCTCCGCGTCGGTGGAGGCGGCGCAGCCGGAGATCTCCCAGGACGCCATCGAGGAGGCGGAGAAGCTGCTCCGCGAGGGCTGCCTGCTCTGGGACATGGGCCTCAACGACGAGGCCAAGGGCAAGTGGCGCAAGGCCCTGGAGTTCGCCCCCCACCGGATGGACATCCGCCATTTCCTGGAGGATGCCGAGAAGGAGGAGACCAACGCCACCCAGGCCCTCCGGCCGGACCAGATGCCTCCCTCGCCCTCCGGCCCGCATGCGGCCGCCGCAGGCGGCGAGGAGGGGACCGATGAGACCGTCGAGACCAAGCTGAAGCAGGCGGAGCACCTCATGGGGCTCCTGCGCTTCGATGAAGCCGCCTACACCCTCCTCCAGGCTGAACGCCTCGCCCCCCGGAACGCGCGGGTCCAGGAGGCCCTGCGCCGCGCCCGCGCCCATGAGGCGCCGTCCACCGCCTCGTCGACTGCGGCCCTGCCCGTCTCCGCTCCCGCCCCGGCCCGGCGCCCGGCTCCGGCCGTCACCGTCGAGGTGGACCAGGAGGCCTTCGAGCGCACCAGTCCCGGCTTCGCGCCCCCCGCGCCCGCGGGCAAGGAGCCCAGCTCGCCCCAGGCCGTGGAACCGCCCGCCGCCCTCACCCGCGCCAGCGCCCCCGCCCGGACGGGCATCAGCCTCCAGACCCCCCGGATCCTCGACCAGCTCCAGGGTTTCGACTGGATCAAGGATCCCAAGGTGTGGGTCATCGCCGGCGGCGCCGTCGTCGTGCTGGTGGCCGGTGGCATGGTCCTCCGCAGTTTCCGCAGGGACGCCCAGCTCAAGGCCGACGTGCAGGCCGCCCGGGCCCAGGCCCTCCGGCAGGCGGCGGCCGAGGCCCAGGTGGCAAGCCTCACCCTCTCCCGGGAGGAGATCCTCGGCGAGGCCCGGCAGGCGCTGTCGGACGATCCGGTCCGCGCCTACCTGCGCATCCAGTTCCTGCTCCGCCAGAACCCCGGCGACGGCGACGCGGCCCAGCTCCAGGGCCGGGCCGTGACCGCCCTGAGCCAGGGGGGCGTGGCCGGCGCCTCCGAGGGCGAGTTCCAGAAGCTGCTGGCCGAGGGCAACCTCGATGCCGCCCACAAGGTCATGGACGCCCTGCTCCGCGTGAAGCCGGACGACGCCGGCCTCCGCGCCCGCGCCGCCCGCCTGGAGCGGGCCCTCGCCGAGGACCACGCGGCCCAGGGCCATTTCGACGACGCCCGCATGGACCTGATGCGGGCCCGCGCCCTCCAGCCCGAGGACCCCTCCTGGCAGGGCAAGCTGAAGCTCCTGGACCAGATCCGGTCCATGCCCAAGGCCCAGCGCCTCGCCTGGACCCCCCTGCTCGGATGACCGGGGCGCGGCGCACCTGCCCCAGCTGCCAGTCCCGGGTCTCGCCGCTGGCGGTGGAGTGCCCCGTCTGCGGCCTGGCCTTCCGGGCCGGCCATCCGCCGCGACCCTTCCTCTTCGAGGCCCAGGGGCTCGACCGCCCCCGGCAGGAGGTCCGCCCCGAAACGCCGGCCCCCATGGCCCTCCAGGCCCCGGCCATGGGGCGGGTGGCGCCGGTGCCCGTGGAGCCGCCGGTCCGCGAGGAGCCCGCGCCCGCCCTCCCCTTCGCCAGTCCCGTCCGGGAGGCCTTCGGCCAGCTGGAGGCCCGGGTCGAGGCCGAGGTGGCGAGCTTCTGGCCCCTCGTGCTGCTGGAGGCCTCCGAGGCCCTGCTGCTGCTGGGGGTGAACGGGGCCGTCCTCCTGCTGTCCGCCTGGCTGCTGCACGCCTCGCCGGTCCGCATCCTCCGGGAGGCCTGGGGCCTGGCCCTGCCCTTCCACCTGGCCCTCTCCTGGGCGGTGCTCATGGTGCCCCTCGTGCTGGGCGGGCAATCCCCGCTCATGCCCAGGTGGAACCTGGTGCTCTCCGAGAGCGAGCCCGAGCGGCGCATGGTCTTCTCGCTGGTGCACCTCGTCTCGGTGCTGGCCTTCCCGCTCAGCTTCCTCTGCATGGTGCTGAGCCCGCGGCACCTCTCCCTGGCCGAATACCTCTCCGGCCAGGAGATCATCAACCGCCCCGCCTCGCGGGTGCGCTGAGGCCGCGGCCCCGCGGCCGGTAGCCGGGCCTAATCCAGGATCGGATCGATGTGGTAGGGCACCGAGATCACGATGGTCTTGGGCTTGAGCAGCAGGGACCCCTTGATGCGCAGCGCCGTCTGGTTGTGGAGGAGGTGCTCCCACCACCGGGCCGGCACGAACTCGGGCAGGACGACGGTGATGATGTCCACGTCCCGGCGCCGGTCGAGATTCTCGATGTACTCGAGCAGGGGGCGCACGATCGAGCGGTACGGGGAATCGAGCACGACGAGCGGCACGCCGCAGCCGTGCTCGGTCCAGCGTTCCCGCAGCCGCTGCGTGGCGTTCTCGTCGAGGTTGATGACGACCGCGCGCACGTCGTCGGACAGGGCCCGGGCGTACTGCA
>DATFAX010000094.1:0-50953 GCA_035254125.1 Holophagaceae bacterium
GGCGCTTCCTTGGGGAAGAGCTCCAGATTGATATCGCCCTTGTCGGTCACCAAACGCACTCGGGTCATGACAGCTCCTTGCAGGCCCATCAGAATACGAAGACCGATGCGATACGTCACCCCACATTTCCTCATCCTGGCCTTGGCGGCCCTTCAAGGGGTCCTGGCCCTGGCTCAGGGGGAGTTTCCCCCGATCCAAGGGGGAGGCGGGCTCACGGTCGACGGTCGCCTGCTGGCCTTCCGGCCCACCGAAGGCGTGGCAGGCCCACCCCAGGGAGGGCTCAAAGTGAAGGTGCTGCGTTTGAAGGGCACTTTCCAGAACCCCAAGGGGGAGGCCCTGGCCTTCGAGCTCCAGTTCACCGAGGGTGGGCAGATCTACCGCATGAACCTGTTCCGGAAGGTGGGGGACCGCGAGGTGGAGCGGTGGGCCGCAACCATGAAGACCCAGGTCAAGGTCGTGGAACTCCAGGGGCGCGTCGGGGGGACCGTCCGGCTGAAGCTGGCCGGTCCCCTATCCGGGGTGGTGAACGGGGTGGGAAAGCAGACCTCCTGGGAGGGCGAGCTCTGGTACACCCTGCAGAGTTGGCCGGAGAACGCGCCCCATCGCTGAGCGTTCGGAACCTATCGAGCCCTTGGGGTAGCCTAGGAGGTGGAGGCTCCATGTTCCGTCGTTCCGCCCTGACCATCCTGGCCCTGCTGTCCTTTGCCGCCTGTTCGAAGATCCCGCTCAAGCCCGCCAAGCCCCTGCCCCCCGGCACCGTGGTATTGCGATTCAGCAAGGCCGTGGCCGGCCCCCTGGACCTGGCCGTGGACGGTACGCGGGTGCCCGTGGCCCAGGGTCCGAAGGGCGGCAAATTCCTGCGCATCGAGGGCCTCAAGGCCGGTCAGCACAAGCTCTTCATCTCCAGCCCCCGGGATGCCTTCAGCCCCGATCAGGCCGAGATCACCCTGCCCGATGACGGCGGGTACTACGACGTGGTCTTCGCCCAGAGGTTCAATGCCGTGCTCTACGGCAAGCCCCCCGAGGTCCCGGCCGCCGAGGGCCTGCCTGGCGTCAAGGCCAGCCTCCTGGCGAAGTAGGGACGTGGGGCTCCGGGCCCGCACCCGCACGGGCCTCCTCAATCTTCCGGGGGCGGGCACCCTCATGGCCCGCGCCCTGACCGCCGGCCTTCCCGTGGCCTCCAGTTGCTCGGGCCGGGGTGCCTGCGGACGCTGCCTCATCGCCGTACTCGAGGGCGAGGCCGGACTTTCAGCCATGGAACCCCATGAGCAGGAGGTGCTCGCGCGCAATGGCGCAGCGGCGGGCACGCGGCTGGCCTGCCAGACCCGACTCCTGGAGCCTGCCGTCGAGGTGCTCATCTCCACGGGGTACTGGTGAGAATCCGTACGTGGATCCTCTCCCTGGTACCCCTGCTGGCCGTTGCGGGCTTCTCCATCTGGAAGGCCCGGTCGGTGGCCCATGAGCTGACGGACCCGCCTTTCTACACCCCCCAGCCCCTGGCCCGCGTGGAAGCCACCTATGCCGAACTGGCCCGGGGCGTGGATGGGGATGCAGGCGGCACCTGGTCCGCCCAGGAGGTGCAGGGCCTGCAGCTGTGGACCTTCCGGCGGCCCACACCCTCGCCCGCCATCGTGCTCCTGCTCCATGGCTTCGGGGACGACCGGTGGGGCACCAGCCCGGCCCTGAAGTGGTTCCCCGGGATGGATGCGGCCATCTTCACCTACCTGCGCCGGGACGATGCCCTGCGCCGGGGCGGGCGGCAGCCCTACGTCACCTTCGGGGCCCGGGAGGCTGGCGAAGTGGTGGCCATGGTCCACGCCCTCGAAACCCAAGGGTGGCGCCGGAACCAGATCCACCTCATGGGCCGCAGCCTGGGCGCCAGCGTGGGGCTCCTGGCCCTGGGCAAGCTCGAAGGCGAAGGCCGGGGGCCCCTCGGGGGCTTCATCTGGGAAGGTGCCCCCCTGGGCTCCAGGGACTTCGCCGAACGGCTGGTCCGCGGCCCCGAGGACCGGGCTTGGCACGTGCTCGCGCCCCCCATCGGCGCCGTGGCGGCAGGGTGGGCGGCCGCCCGGGGTGGCTACCGCATCGAGGACACCGATCCACGGATCGGCCTGCGGGGGCGTCAGCTGGAGACGCCCACCCTGTGTTTCCTGGCCACCCAGGATCGCCTCGCGCCCATGCCCGGGCAGCGGGAGCTGCTGGCCGCCTTCCGATCACCGCAGGTGGTGGCGGTGCCCACCTGGCACCTGAACTGCTCCCAGGTGCTGGGGCCCGCCTATGCCGAGGCCATCCGCGCCTTCACCGCCGCCCGCCTGGTACGCGAAGGGGGCCCGAAGGCCCCCTGAAGCGGAATGCCGGTCGAGCTCAGTCCTCGGATTCGGCGTGAGCCTGGCCCGTGGCGCGGAGCAGCTTGGGGGTGATGCGCTGCACGATGGGCTCGAAGACCTTGTTCACCAGTTCCTCGTCGTAGCTGATCTCGGCGCCGGTGCCGGCCACCTTCACGGAGGTGTCGGAGGTCTTGTCTTCCTCCTTCCAGGCGCCCAGGATCTCGCCCGTCTCCACTTCGATGAGGCGGATGTCCAGGCGGCCCGTGAACGAGGCCTTCTTCACGTTCACACTGCCGGCGACCGCGCCGGCTTCGTAGTTGCCGGTGACCTTGCCCACGAGGGCACCCACGCCCCAGCCGGTGCCGAAGCCGGATTCCTTGTAGGCGAACCGCGTGACCTTGCCGGTCATCACGTACTTCACGCCCAGGAGCTTGCCCACCTTCTGGACCGTGTTGACGTCCACTTCACCGCTCTGCTGGAAGTTCAGTTCGCCACGGATCTCCTCGAGCCGCTCGCGCTCGATGAGCCGGATCTTGCCATGGCCCTTCTCCATGATCTCGGTGGTGAAGAGGTCCCGGAGTTGGTTGGAGATGGTGCCCATCTGATTGCCCCAGCCGCCGTGGCGCCATCCGTGCCAGGCATCGGGGGCGGCCTTGAATTCGAGGATGGCGAGACGGGGAAGCTTCGCCTTCTCCTCCTTGCTCATCTTCTTCTGGGCGAAGGCGGGCGCGGCCAGCATCAGCAGCGCCGCGCAGGTGGTCAGGAACGTCCGCAGTCGCATGAAAGTCTCCATAGGTGGGACAATGATCCCGTTAGGAAAATTTACTCTTCAATGAGCTTGCTGCGAAGCTCTTTTCCAAGTTTGAAGTAAACCACCCGCTTCGGCGGCACCTGGATGTTCTCGCCACTGCGGGGATTCCGCCCCTGGCGGGCCTTGCGGTCCCGCAGGCGGAAGCTGCCGAAGCCGCGCAACTCCACGCCTTCGCCCACGCGGAGGCTCTGGACCACGGACTCCAGGAAGGTGTTCACCAGAAGGTCCGCATCCTTCTTCCCGAGCTGGAGGCGATCCATGAGGTGCTGGGCGAGATCAGCCTTGGTCAGGGTCTCCATCGCGGTCATGGGCGCTCCGGGGTAATCAGTGGGGGGGTGACCTCCCATCATCCACTTCCCTTGGAAGGGGTCAAGGGGCCTTATCTCAAAAATTGCGGAGGGCCTGGGCCCTCCGCGGACGTTCACGGATTCTTCCCGATTCGGGTTAGTCGGCCAGCCATTCGAGCAGGAAACGGGGGCCTTCGCCGCTGGGACCATAGGGTCGGTAGTCCCGCTCCTTGCCGCTCCAGGCGCCGGCCAGGTCCACGTGGGCCCAGCTCTGCCCTGCCCCCACGAATTCCTGGAGGAACATGCCGGCGGTGATGGTGCCGCCCCAGCGGATGCCGGTGATGTTCTTCAGATCCGCCAAGGGGCTCTTCAGCAGCTCCCGGTATTCCTCCACGATGGGGAGCTGCCAGAGGTGCTCGCCCGCGGCGCCGCCCGCATCCCGGAGGCTCTCCACCAGCTTCTGGTCCGTGCCCATGATGACGTTCACCCCGTCCCCCACGGCGATGAGGGCCGCGCCCGTGAGGGTCGCCAGGTCCACGATGTGGTCGGCGCCCATCTCCGAGGCGTAGTGGAGGAGATCCGCCAACACGAGGCGACCCTCGGCATCGGTGTTCAGGACCTCGATGGTCTTGCCGGAGCGGGATCGGAGCACGTCACCGGGCTTGTAGGCGCCGCCATCGTTCATGTTCTCCACCAGCCCACAGAGGCCGGTGATGTGGACGGGGAGTTCCAATTGGGCGGCGGCCAGCACCGTGGCCAGCACGATGGCTGCACCGGTCATGTCGTCCTTCATGGTCTCCATGCTGGAAGCATCCTTGAGGCTCAGACCGCCACTGTCGAAGGTGACCCCCTTGCCGACGAGCACCACATGGCGCTTGGCCTTTTCCTTGGGCTTGTACTCCAGCTTCACCACCCGGGGGGACCGGGTGCTGCCCTGGCCCACGGCCAGCACGCAGTTGAAGTTGCCCTTCTTCAGGGCCTCCACGTCCATCACCTCGCAGCCCACCTTGTGCTGCTTCGCGAGCTTCTGGGCCTGCTCGGCGAAGGATTCGGGATACAAGTCCATGGCCGGGGTGGCGGCCAGATCCCGCACCCGGTGGCAGGCGGCCACGCCCGCTTCGATGAGGGGCAGGCGCCGACGGGACTTCCGAGTGTCATCCCCGTTGCTGAAGATCTCGACCTTGGCGAACTGCTTTCCTTCCGTCTTGGATTTGAAGGAAACCATGTCGTAGTTGGCGAGAAGCACGCCTTCGATCACAGCGCTCTGGACAGCGTCATGATCCAGGGTGGAGGTACTGGGGCTGACGACGCCCACGGACTTCCAGTTGCGCTTGAGGGCATAGCGGGCTGCGGAACCCAGCCCCTTCCGGATGCGGTTCAGGCTGACCGTCTCCTCTTCCCCGAGGCCCACGAGCAGCATCCAGCGGGTACCCTTCACGCCGTTCGGGTGGTGGAGTGGGACCATTTCACCGAAATCGGCCTTGAAATCATTTTCATCCATGACTTGCCGGGCAACCTTGCTGATGGCAAGGGGAAGCCGGTGGCGCTCCCGCCCGCTGAAAACGGGGACGATGAGAACATCGCCTTCGAAATCCTTCCCAGTCTGACTGCTGATCTCCACGTTCAACATGGACTCCTCCTGCGTTTCCGAGGCTAGACCGCACAATTAAAAAGGCAAATGCTTTTTTTTTGCCCTTATCGATTTCAACAAATTCGAGATCTAGCATTGTTTTTTGTCGAGGAAGGTCTGGGCCCGTCAGGGATGGCATCATGGCCCATGGATTGGAAAGCGCCCCTCCGGAGGCCCCTGGACCTCCCCCAGCCCTGGCCCGCCGCGGCCCAGGGCTGGCTCCGGTCCGGGGCGGCCTGGCTCCACACGGGGTTGATCCGGCCCGGGGACGAAGGCGGCGACCTGTTCGCCTTCCCTTCAGGGGAATTCCTCGAGACCCGCTGGGACGGCGGGGCCTGGGTGTCCACCTGGCGGGGGGCCCCCCTGCCCCTCCCCCCGTGGGAGGCCCTGGCCTGGACCTCCCGACAGGGACGGCCCCTGGTGGGAGCCGCCTCCTTCGAACTCTGCTGTGCGGAGGCCGGCCACGCTTTCCAGCCCCCGGCCCCCGGCACCCTGGGCCAGCGGTGGATGGCCGTCCAATCGGCCCTCCGGGTGCGGGCTGGCGGAGCGGAGCTGTGGTCTTGGGATCCTGGCGCGGATCCGTCCCGCCTCATCGAGGGCTTCCAGGCGGCCTGCGCCCTCGGCCGCCCCACCTTCGACCTGGCCCCGCGCTGGGATCGCGAGCGGCAGGGAGCCGCCGTCCGGGAGGCCCAGCTCCTCATCCATGAAGGCGGATTCTACGTGGCCAACCTCTGCGTGCCCTTCGAGGGGAGCTTCACGGGGGATGAAGTCACCTTGGCCCTGGCGGCCCTCCGGCGGGCCCGCCCCCCCTACGGCGCCTTCCTGCCCTGGGGCGGCCCCAGCCTGCTGTGCCTCTCCATGGAGCGCCTGCTCGCCCGCCGCGGCGAGCACCTCTGGACCGAGCCCATCAAGGGCAGCATCGCCCTGGACGCACCGCCCGGCCGGCTCACTGCGGATCCGAAGGAGCGGGCCGAGCACACCATGATCGTGGACCTGCAGCGCAACGATCTGGGCCGGGTGGCCCAGGCGGGCTCCGTGCATGTGGCGCGGCTCATGCTCGAAGAGGACTTCCCCACCGTGCGCCACCTCGTGTCCCGGGTAGAGGGCACCGCCCGCCCCCGCCTGGAACTGCCCGAACTCCTCCGCGCCCTGCTCCCGGGCGGCAGTGTCACCGGTGCCCCCAAGCACGCCGTTTGCGACTGGCTGGCCCGCACCGAGGCCGGGCCCCGGGGCTTCTACTGCGGGGCCCTGGGTTGGATCCTGCCGGACGGGGACCTGGACCTCGCCCTCCCCATCCGCACCGCCCAGATCCAGGAGGGGAGGATCACCTACTGGGCCGGGGGCGGCATCACGCGGCGCAGCGACCCGGGCCGGGAGTGGGATGAACTGCACCTCAAGACCCGGGCCCTGACCCAGGTGATGCCCACCTGATCAGGCGGCGGAGGCTTCCTTCAGCAGCGCTTCGAAGCGCTCGAAGAGGTGGGCCCGGGGCCCCTTGGGGTGGGCCCTGAGGCGCATGCCGGCCTGCTCCGGAGTCCGGCCGCCCTTCTTCTGATTGCAGCCCAGGCAGCAGGCCACCAGGTTCTGCCAGGTATTGGGGCCGCCCTGGCAGACGGGGATCACGTGGTCCACGGTGGTGGCCTTGTGGCCGCAGCCTTCGTACTGGCACTGGAAGTGGTCTCGCTTCATGACCCGACGCTCCAGTCGGCCCAGGAGGAGCTTGGCGTCAGGGCAGGCTGCAGCGTGGGGGAAGATCACCAGCTGGATGCGGCCCACCATGGTGCGGTGGCGGGCGAAGTCCGCGGGATTCAGGATCTCGGCGCGCCCGGCGGCCACGGCGCGGATGGCCTTGCGACGGCTCATCTCCTGCATCGGGACGTAGTTCCGGTCCACGGCGATCACCTCGCCGGGCCCGTTTCGATCCCGTCCCCTGTGCATGGGCAACCCTCTCGAGTTGCCCGAATCCTAGATCACTTCCCGGAATTGGAAAGGGAAAAACGGGGGTGTCTCAATCTTCCGAGGTCCCGAGGCTAGGCAGGATCGCCCCATCCAAGGTCTCCGGGGCTGCTTCCACCTTCACCAGGGCCTTCTCCATGAGCTCCTTGCGCTTGGCCACGTCGGAAAGTTTGTTGCTGGCCGTCTCCAGCTGCTTTTGGACGGACTCCAGCACCGCCCCGAACTTCCCGAACTCGTACTTCACGTTGCCCAACACCTTCCAGACCTCAGAGCTCTGCTTGGTGATGGCCAGGGTCTTGAACCCCACCTGGAGGCTGTTGAGGAAGGCCGTGAGGGTGGTGGGCCCCACCAGGGTGACTTTGCACTCCCGCTGCAGCTTCTCGAACAGTCCCGGCCGTCGCAGGGCCTCGGCGTAGAGCCCCTCGAAGGGGAGGAAGAGCAGCGCGAAGTCCGTGGAATGGGGCACCGCGATGTACTTGTCGCGGATGTCCCGCGCCTGGCTCCAGAGGCGGTCCTCCAGCGCCTTGCCGTGGGTGGCGATGCCCTCCACATCGACCAGTTCGTATGCGTCCAGCAGGCGCTGGTAGTCCTCGATGGGGAACTTCGCGTCGATGGGCAGCCACACAGTCTGCCCCTCTTCGGCGCCGGGCAGCTTCACCGCGAACTCCACCACCTCGGCACTGCGGGGCCGGATCTTCACATTGGCCTGGTACTGACGGGAATCCAGGAACTGCTCCAGGATCATGGCCAACTGGGCTTCGCCCATGACGCCCCGGGACTTCACGTTGGTGAGCGCCCGCTTCAGGCCCCCCACGTCGTTGGCGAGGTTCTGCATCTCGCCCAGCCCCTTCTGCACCGCCTCCAGCCGCTCGGCCACCAGGCTGAAGCTCTCGCCGAGGCGCTTCTCCAGGGTGGCGTGGAGCTTCTCGTCCACAGTGAGGCGCATCTGCTCGAGCTTCTGTTCATTGGCCTCCTGGATGGCCTGCAGCCGCTGCTGCACCTGGGTCTGCACCGCGTCCAAGCGCTGGGAGAGCTCCTGCCGGGACTGCCCGAGGGCCTCCGTGAGGGAAGCTCGCAGCCCCTCCAGTTGCTGGGCCTGTTCCGTGCGGCTGCCCTGGAGCCCCTGCCCCAGCTGGGCCTGCACGTCCTGGAAGCGCGCCAGGAGGGCGGTCTCCTGCTCTGACTTCGCCGCGGCCAGCCCGGCCTGGAGGCCCATGAGCTGGGTCTGCACCGGATTCAGCTGCGCAGCGAGGGTGGCCTGACCGTCCTGCCGGGCCTGGGCCTGCTGGGCTTCCAGCAGCCGGCGCATTTCCTCCACGGGCGAAGGGGCCTTCCGCCAGGCCCCCAGGGCGGCGGCGAGGGCGAGCATCGCCACGAGCACGAGCAGGATGGTTTCCAAGGTCATGGGATCAGTGTGCGGTCAATCAGGCGACAGGGATTGTCCATTCCGCCCGCCGCCCCTCCCCTTCGGGCTGCAGACGGAGCTTCCCCACCCAGGGCGTGGGCCAGGGCCCTTCGGAACCGGCCCACTCCACCACCATGCGATCGGAGGGGCCCACCTGTTCCTCGAGCCCCAGGCTCCAGGCCCCGGCCTCCCCGAGGCGATAAAGGTCCAGGTGGAAGACCCGGCCCAAGGGGCTGTCATAGCGATGCAGCACCGCGTAGGTGGGGGACGCCACCTGATCGGGATTCCCCCCGAGGCCCTGAAGGAACCCTCGGGTCCAGGTGGTCTTCCCGGCCCCCAGGTCACCTTGCAGCAGCCAGGTACCCCCGGGCGGCGTCAGCCGCGCCAGCTCCGCCCCCAGGGCTTCCGTGGCCAGGTCATCGTTCAGAAAGCGGTCGCCAGTCCCCATCCCAGTCCTTGAAGTGATCCCTCAATTCATCAGCCACCGCGGCCGCGAGCTCCCGCACGAGAACGGGGCCCGGTCCCAGGCGATCCGCCGCGGCGCCCTGGAACCAGGCGGCCCCGGCCACCTGCCGACGCACGAAACCGGGGTCGTGGTCCGCCCACCCCTTGAACCTCGCCAGCCACCCGGCGGTCATGCCCGCCAGGAGATCCCCCGTGCCACCCGTGGCAAGGCCCGAGTGCCCCGAAGGATTCGCGATCACGTCGGCCTCACCGCCGCCGGCGATAAGCGAGGGGGCGCCTTTGAGCAGGAGCACCCCTGGCCCCGTGGCCACCTGCCGGACCTGGGCCAGCCGGGCATCGGCCTCCTCCGGCTCCGGTTTGGGCAGGTCGAAGAGACGCGCGAATTCGCCGGCATGGGGCGTGATCACCGTGCGGGGGCGGGACATCCAGCGGTGCCCCTCACCGGGGCGGAGGGCCGAGGCGTCCAGCACCAGGAGGCCGCCCCAGGCGGGGATCTCAGACACCCCCCCCGGTCCCACGAGGACCACGTCCGCATCCTCCGGCAGCTGGCCCTGCCACACCCTCACCATGGCTTCGGGCACCTGGGCCGCAATCTCCGCCCGCACTTCGGCATCGGTGAGGACCGTGACGAGTCCCGCCCCCATGCGCAGCGCCCCCAGGGCCGCCAGCACCGCGGCCCCACTCATCCCGAGGGAGCCGGCCCGGATCACCACGTGGCCGTGTTGGCGCTTGTGGCTGGCCCACTCCCCCTGCCACCAGAAGCCCGGGGCCTGGTTGAGCCAGAGGGCCGGCTCAGGCTCGGGCACGGGCAGTTCGATCATCCAGAGGTCCCCGCACAGATCCCGCGCCGGGCGGAGGCCATGGCAGATCTTGCGGAAGCCGAAGCAGGCGGTGACATCCGCCGCGAGGGCATCCCCGGCCTCGGCGCGGCTGGGATCCAGCCCGGTGGGCAGGTCCAGGGCCAGCACCCGGTAGCGCCCTTCCCGATGGGCCAACGCCGTTACCCAGGCCTGGGCCGCTTCGGGAAGGGGCAACCGGACGCCCAGACCGAATAGGCCATCCACCACCCAGCCCCCGAAGTCGGACTGGGCCGCCTCGGGATCCTCCGTGAAGCGGTAGGTCCCCCCAGCCTCTTCCCAGCGCCGGGCCTGGATGGCGGCATCGCCCTTCCAGGTGGGCTCGGGTGTGAGCGCCCAGACCTCCACGCGGCGGCCCCCGGCCCTGGCCAGGCGGGCCAGGGCGAGGGCATCGCCCCCGTTGTTGCCGGGTCCCGCAAGCACGTGCAGGGGCGCGCCTTCGGGGATCAGCTCCAGGGCCCCGGCGGCGGCGGCCTCCTGCAATTCCAGGCTGGGCATGCCCCCATCGATGGCACGCCGTTCCAGCGCACGCATCTCATCGGCCGTGAGGAGGGGGATCATGCGGACAGTCTAGCGGGGCCGGCCGGGGGTGCGAGTCCCGGGAGGCTCAGTCCGGCAGGGGGCAATCCATGAAGAGCCGCCATTGCCCGTCCTTGCCCTTCTTCAGCACCTGGACGTAGCGCGCCTTCTCCGTGGTGGTCTTGCCCTCGGCTTCACTTGTCATCTCGTAGTGCCCCATGTCCAGGAGGGCTTCGCCCAGGGGGTGGCACTCCTCGGAGACGATGCTCATGGCCGTCACCTTCATGCCCTTGAACATCCCGGCCAGGGTCTCGTGAATGGCCGCACGGCCCTTCAGGGTCTGGCCCTTGAAGAAGAGCAGTCGGGCATCCTCGGTGTAGAGCCCGGCCACGGCGGCCGCATCGCCCTTCACCATGGCTGCGGCGAAGGCCTTGTTGAGGGCCTCGGCTTTGGCCTTGAGGCCGGGGCTCGCGAGCATGGGAGCGGACACGAGGGCGGCGAGGATCAGCGATCGCATGGGGACTCCTGGGGATGGGGCGTCAGCATAGTCCCCTTTGCCACCCCAGATCCGCAGTTCTCCGTTCGCCTGGTACTCGCTGGCGGCCGCCGCGATTATTTGCACACCGGCCGCCGACGACCCCCTTCACGCCAGCAGGGCCTTCAGGCGAGGGAACATGCCTTCGATGTCCGCCATGGAAGCTGCGCCCACGGAGATGCGGAACCAGCCGCTGTCCTCCTTCAGACCGAACGCCTGGAAGGGTACGATGGCGAGGCCCGCCTCCTGCAGCAGCAGTTGACGAATGTCCTCGTTCCGGGCGAAGGTGCGTCCCTTGATCGTGCGGCCGAAGAGGTTGAAGCGCACGCTGAGGTAGATGGCGCCCTGAGGGGCCACGGCCTCCACGGGCAGGCCGGCGGCGACCAGCTGGGCGAACCCGGCGTGCAGCGCGTCCAGGCGCTTCTGAAGCTCCAGCTTGAGGTGACCCTGATAACGCCGGATGGTGTCGGGATCCCTCAACAGGGCTGCCGTGGCCATCTGTTCGGCCTTGGGCGCCCACGCGCCCACGTGGCCCAGGATGTCGCTCATGCGGTTGCGCACAGCCGGGGGCATCACGCCCCAGCCCACCCGCATGCCCGTGGCGCAGAAAGCCTTGGAGAGGGCGTCGATGAAGATGACATAGGGCGCGCTCTCCGGCACCAACTGCACGGGGGTCACGTGCTCCGTGCCGCCAAAGGTGAGCGTCCAGTAAACCTGGTCGTAGACGAAGAAGAGGATGCGGCGACCTTCGGCGCGGCGCTTCACGTTCTCCGCCACCACGGCCTCGGTGATGGCCTTCAGCGACTCCCGGCTGATGGCGGTGCCCGTCGGATTCAGGGGGCTGTTCAGCACGAGCATCCGTGCCGTGCCAAGGTGGGGCTGGATCTGCGCCAGGGTCGGGAAGAAGTTGGCCTCGGCGCTCACGGGCAGCTCCACCGCCTTCGCGCCGCTGAGGTAGGCGTAGTGGTTGTTGTTCCAGCTGGGCACCGGATAGACCACCGTCTCCCCCGGATCCACGAGGGTGCGGTAGGCGCCGTAGAGCAGCGGTCGCGCGCCGCCCGTCACCAGCACCGACTCCACGGGATAGGCGAGGTCCAGCTCCCTCTCGTAGAAGGCCGCCACCGCTTCGCGCAGGGGCAGCACACCGTCGGAGGGCGGGTAGTTGGTGTGGCCTTCCGCCAGCGCCTTGCGCGTGCCCTCGAGCAGCTCCGTGGGGATGGGGAAGTAGGCGGGATCGAAGTCACCCACGGTGAGGTTGCACACCTCCGCGCCCTGGGCCTTCAAGGCCCGCACCTCCCCGGCGATCTTGAGGATCTCGCTCCCCACCACGCCGCGGGCGAGGCCCGACAGGTCATCGATTGAAACAGAGTGAAGGTCCAGCATGGATCCCGCCTCCCAAATGAGCTTCAAGGATAGGAGCATCGACAAGGACAGGGCGTCACCGTCGGGTAAACCGGTCTGTTAACTGAACACGCAGAGGTGAGCAGAGAAAAGCCAGAGGTGAGCAGAGCCTTCACATCTTCACCTCTTGCCTTTCTCTGCTCACCTCCGCCCCTCTGCTCACCTCTGCGTGTTCAGTGAAAGGGCGGAATTAGCCCGGATACCCCCCCGCGAACCACAGCCCGGCCTTCTCGCTGAGGCTCAGGGCCAGGTTCATGTTCTGCACGGCCTGCCCGGCCATCCCCTTGAGGAGGTTGTCGAGGACCACGAACAGGGCTGCCTCCTGGCCCTCCACGGTGCAGCCGAGGTCCACGAAGTTGGAGCCCGTGGCAGCGGCCACCTTGGGGGAGCCCTCCACGAGCCGAACGAAGGGGCGGCTGACGTAGGCCTCCTGGAGGCGCTGCCGGAGCTGGGCGCCATCCACGCCCTCGGGCAGCTGGAACTGCAGGGTGGCGAAGATGCCCCGCACGATAGGGGCGCTGTGGGGGATGAAAGCGACGGCAGTATCCATGCCCAGCTGGGCGCAAAGCTGTTCCACCTCGCCCTGGTGCTGGTGGGCGAGGGCCTTGTAGGCCCGGAAGTCCGTGGCCCGGGTGGGGTGGTGCGTGGTCTCGCTGGGGGCCATGCCGGAACCCGAGGACCCCGTGATGGCGAAGGCCGACACATGCTTCACCCCGAGGCCGGCCAGAGGGCGCAGGCCCAGCTGCAGGGCCGTGGCGAAGCAGCCGGGGTTGGCGATGCGCCGCTGGCCCTTGACGGCCTCGGGGAAGGCGTCCGCCAGCCCATAGGCGAAGGTGCCCAGCAAGTGGGGATTCGGGTGGGCCTGGCCATAGTGCTTCTGGAAAGCCTCCCCGTCGCCGAGGCGGAAGTCCCCACTGAGGTCGATGAGGGTGAGGCGTTCGGTCAGCCCCGCTTCGGCCCAGGCCGATTCCAGCGCGGGAAGCTGCTTGGCCAGCTCCCCATGGGGCATGGCCGCGAAGCAGACGGGCTGGTCGGCTTGTGCGAGCCAGGCCCAGTCGGGCGTCCCGTCGAAGGAGCCCTGCAATAGACCCCGCAGGTTGGGATGGGCCGCATGGAAGGGCTGGCCGGCGTGGTTTCGGGAGACGCCGCGGAGCTCCGCGACATCGGGGTGGCCCGCCAGGAGGCGCAGCAGCTCGCCGCCGCCGTAACCGGAGGCACCGAGGACGAGGGCGTGGATCATCCCTGCACCTCCCCCCGGCCCTTGAGGCGCTCCAGCACGAAGGCACCCAGCGCGGGACCGTGGGTCCGGGCATTGAGGGCGGGCAGGCCCAGGTGGGCCTCCACGAAGCGCACACCCACCGCGTTGTCCGTGGCGGGGCCCGTGAGCACGTCCACGGTGAGGCCGTAGACGTCGCGCAGCGCTTGCACACCCCCGGCGGCACCCACGGGATCGTTCGCGCAGAAGAGGAAGGCGGCGGCACGGCCCATGAGGTCCGGATCGGCCAGGATGGCTTGGACCCCGTAATCGCCCATGATGCCATCGCCCGTCTCCGCCACGATGACATCGGCGCCCGTGGCCGCCAGCTCGGCAAAGATCGTGTGAGCCGAGGCCTGGGCCGTCTCGGGGGAGGAGGTCGTCACGCCCGTATCCGTGAAGTCCAGGGCCCACTCGGCACCGTAGTCCTTCATGCCCAGGATGTCCTTCTGGAGGCTCACGCCCGTGAGCTTGGCCCCGGCCACCTTGAGGCCCGCTTGCGTGAGCACGCGGATCACGGCGCAGGCGGCGGCAGTCTTGCCCGCGTTCATGCAGGTGCCCGCCACGTACACCACCGGCAGAGGCGCGGCCGCGTCCTTGGGCGCGAGGGCCTTCATGCCGATGTGGGCCCGCTGGCCCTGGCGGCTCTGGAACTCGGGATAGACGAGCACCTGGCCCAGCACCTCCACTTCGAAAGGTGCGCCCACGTCGGGGTTATGGGAAACGCAATCCCCCATGACGCCGCCCAGGTTCAGGAGGTTGATCCGATCCCCCACCTGCACCCGCTCGGGCATCACCCCCTCGTAGCCGTGGAGGGCGTTCCGGTGGCCCAGGGCGCCCACCACCAGGTCCCCGGCGTGGACCACGGACATGCGGCCGTGCACGTCCTCCAGCGTGTTGTAGCGGCTCTTGTCGTTGAGCACCCGGCCCGCGATCACGGCGCCGGGGCGCACGTCGATCTCCGGGGTGAGCGTGAGGGTCTTGGAAAGCTGGAGCCGCCGGGTGACGGAAGCGATCTTGTCGATGGTGATTCGCATGGGGGATCCGAGGGGGTCAGGTCGTGGAGGTCAGGGCTTGGCCCTGGGTGAGCGCGGTGAGCCGCTGGGCGACGCCGAAAACCTTGGCGAAGCCGGCCGCTTCTTCGCCGGTCCAGAGCTTGGTGCCTTCACCGTAGGCGGCGAGGTCGTTCATGAGCGCGAATGGGGAGCGGGCGCCCACGGTGTGGAAGGCGTGGGGACGCAGCACCAGGCGCACGTCGCCGGTGACCACGGTCTGGCTGCGCTCCAGAAAGGCCTCCAGATCCCGGGCCAGGGGATCGAAGAAGTGCCCCTCGTGAAGGAGGCCACCGTAGAGGTTGCCGAGGCTCTCCTTCCAGAAGAGCTGCTTGCCGCTGAGGACCAGCTTCTCCAGCTCCCGGTGGGCCTGGATGAGCAGCAGCGCCGCCGGGGCCTCGAAGCCGATGCGGCCCTTGATGCCCAGGATGGTGTCGCCCAGGTGGTAGGCCCGGCCCACGCCGTAGGCATGGCCGAGCGCGTTCAACCGGGCGATGAGGGCCACGGGCTCCAGGGGTTCCCCATCCAGGGCGGAGGGCACGCCCTCGGTGAAGGAGATGACCACCTCCTTCACGGGGAGGGAGGCGTCCACGGGGCCGCCAGGCCAGGCGTCCTCGGGCAGGGCGTCCCAGGGGTTCAACGTCTCCCGGCCGCCGATGCTAGTACCCCACATGCCTTCGTTGACGGAATAGACAGCCGTCTTCGCGGGGAAGGTGAAGCCCTTCTCCTCCAACCAGGCGATTTCCTGGGCCCGGCTCAGGGCCAGCTCCCGGATGGGCGTGCGCACGGCCATCTGCGGGGCCAGGGCCGCGAAGGCCACGTCGAAGCGCACCTGGTCGTTGCCCGCGCCCGTGCTGCCGTGGGCCATGGATGTGGCGCCCAGCTCCGTGGCCGCCTGCACGGCCAGCTCCGCCTGGCACACCCGCTCGGCGCTCACGGAGAGCGGGTAGGCCTGGCCCCGGAGCACGTTGCCGTAGACGAGGTAGCGCAGATACCGATCCCACAGCCGCTGCCGGCCGTCCACCGTGCGGTGGGAGGCCACGCCCAGCTTCGCGGCCTGACCCTCGATGCGGGCCAGTTCCGCGGAACTGAAGCCGCCGGTGTCGATGGTGGCGGTGTGCACTTCATAGCCCTGCTCCTGCAGCCACAGGGCGCAGAAGGAGGTGTCGAGGCCGCCGCTGAAGGCGAGGAGCAGCTTGTTCATGGTCATTCTCCAATCGTTTCCAGGTTCCAGGTGGCGGCTTCGGCGGCGGCGAGGTGGATGCGACGGGAACGGATCCAGACATCGCACTCCCGCAAGTCCCGACGCAGGCCTTCCAGGTCCAGGGCTCCGGGAGCGCCCGCCGATTGCGCCGCCGGGGGCTCGGAGGGTCGGATGAAGGTCCCTTGGGCGACCTCCTGAGCCACGGCCACGTAGGCCTCCCGGAAGGGTTGGCCCGCCAGGGCCCGCTCACAGGCGGCCTGGGTGGCGTGGAGTTCGGGAGCCTTCGAGACTTCGGCCGCGGCAGCAAGGGGTTCCAGGCCCGGGATGACGTGGGTGAGCACCCGGAGCAAGTCCAGGGCGCCGCCGGTGCCTTCCATGAGCGGGGCCTTCAGCAGCTGGAAGTCCCGGTGGTACCCGCCGCTCAGCCCCGAGGCCAAAGCGTCGACCCGCGCGGCCTGGCCCCGCAGCTCCCGGGCCCGGGCCCGGGCGAGCTCCAGGACATCGGGATTCCTTTTCTGGGGCATGAGGCTGCTGCCCGTGGTGAAGGCGTCGGGCAGCCTCAGGAACCCGAACTCCTCGGTGCTGAAGAGCAGCGCATCCTGGCAGAGGCGCTCCAGGGCCAGGCCCAGGTTGGCGAGGGTATGCAGGAAGGCGGCTTCAAGACGGCCCCGGTTCAGCTGCACCTCCGCGGCGTTCCGGTGGATGCGGGAGAAGCCCAGCAAGGTGGCCGAATGGGTCCGATCCAGCGGCAGCGGCACGCCATAGCCTGCCCCGCTGCCCAGGGGGCACCGGTCGATCCGGTACCAGAGGGAAGCCACGGCCTCCAACTCCTCGTGCAGGGCTTCCGCGTGGGCGGAGGCCCACTGGGCCCAGGAACTGGGCATGGCCCGCCGAAGGTGCGTGTACCCGGGTAACGGGCCGGGATGGGCTTCCGCGAAGGCGAGCAGGGCCTGGGCCAGGGCCAGGGCCTCCGCCTCCACCGCCAGCAGCTGCTCCCGCATCCACAGCCGAAGGGCCGTGGCCACCTGATCGTTCCGGGACCGGCCCGCGTGGATCCGCCGCCCCGGCTCGCCCAGGCGCGCGGTGAGTTCCGCCTCCAGCAGCGTGTGGCCGTCCTCCTGCTCGGGCAGGATGACCAGCCCGCTGGCCTTCGCCTGGGCCTGCAGCACCTTCAGCTCCGCCACGAGGGCCCTGGCATCGGGGGTGGACAGGAGGCCGGCCCGGTGCAGGGTCCGCGCGTGCGCGGCGCTGCCCCAGGCATCGTGGGCCACGAGCTGGAGATCCAGCTCGGGATCCCGGCCCACGGTGAAGGCGTGCACGAGCCCGTCCAAGGGGAGGCCCTTGGCCCAGAGTTGACCGCTAGCCATGGACCACCTCCTTGGCGGCCAGGGCCAGGTAGGCGGGGATCACGGCCTGGTAGAAGGCCACGCCGGCCTCCAGCTCCGCCTTGGAGAGCCACTCGTCGGGCCGGTGGCTCCGATGGGTGTCCCCGGGGCCGACCTTCACGGCGGGGAGGCTACCCAGGAAGGCCCAGTCGCTGGTGGTGGCGCTGCCCACGGGCGAGGCCTTGCCCGCGGCCTTCAGGGCCGCCTGCACGATAGGGTGGGAGGGCTCGGTGGCCTTGGGCAGGTAGCGGGCGCTGTGCACCTTCACCTCCCCCTCCAGCTCAGCGGCGAAGGACTGGGCCAGCGCCGCGTGATCGAGGTTGGGCGTGGTCCGCAGATCCACGAAGAGCGTGCATGCGTCCGGCACCTGATTCCGGGCGAGGCCGCCCTCCACTTGTGTGACCTGGGCCCGCGTCTCGCCCAGCAGGGGGTGGGGCTCGAAGCGGAGCTGGGCGAGCTTCGTGATGTCCTTGGCCGCCTTGTGGATGGCGTTATCGCCCAGGTGGGCGTGGGCCACATGGGCCCCTTCGCCCTTGGCGGTCACTTTGAGCAGGAGCATGCCCCGCTGGGCGGCGCAGACCTGCAAGCCCGTGGGTTCGCCCACGAGGGCGGCATCCAGGGGGCCGAGCTGATCGAGGATGGTGGCGATGCCCTGCCCGCCGGTCTCCTCCTCCGCCGTGAGGGCGAGGACGACGGTGCCCTCCCCCGGCGGAGTCTCGAGCAGCGCCTTGAAGGCCATCAGCATCGCCGTCACGCAGCCCTTCGCATCGTTGGCGCCGAGGCCCACGAGTCGATCGCCTTCCCACACGGGCACCTGCGGATCGCCGCTCCAGCCGGCGCAGGGGGGAACGGTATCCAGGTGGGAGTTCAGGAGCAGGCGCGGTCCGCCCTGCCCCACCTCGGCCCAGAGGTTGTGGCCCTGCCGCTGCACGCTGGCGCCCCAGGACTCCAGGAGGGCCTGCACGGTGTTGGCGATGGCGGCCTCGTTCCCGGAGACGCTGGGCAGGGCCACCAGTTCATGGAGGAGTTCCGCGGCGGTCATGGCGCCACCCCGGCCGCCGCGACGGGGGCCGCCTGGATCATGGTGCCGCTGCCCTCGTTGGTGAAAACCTCCACCAGCAGGGCCTCAGGCGTGAAGCCGGACACGAGGTGCACGCTGTGCACGCCCGCCGCCAGCGCGGCCTTCACGGCGGCCAGCTTGGGCTTCATGCCTCCGCCGATGGCGCCCGCGACCTCCAGCTCCGCGAGATCCTCAGGCGTGGCGAACGGCACCAGGGAGGTGGGCTGGTCCACCTTCCGCAGGAGGCCGGGGACGCCCAGGAGGAAGACCAGCTTCTCCGCCCCGAGGGCCCCCGCGAGGGCGGCGGCCACGGTGTCAGCGTTGGTGTTGAAGACCTGGCCCGAGCCATCGGCGCTGAGGGGCGCCACCACGGGCAGGAAGCCACCCTCCAGCAGGTGCTGGATCACCTTGGGATCCACGGCGTCCAGATCGCCGACGAAGCCGTAGTCCACGGCCTCGCCCTCCACGGTCTGCGGCGCCCGCTTGTGGGCCTTCAGCAGGCCCGCATCCACGCCGCTGAGCCCCACGGGGGCGAGCCCGGCCTTGCCCAGGGCGGCCAGGAAGGTGGTGTGGGCCTCCCCGGCGAAGGCCATGATGGCCGCCCGCAGGGTGTCGGCGTCGGTGACGCGCCGACCTGCCACCTTCGTCACGGGCAGACCCAGCTGGACGCTGAGCCGATCCAGGCCCTGCCCGCCCCCGTGCACCAGCACGAGCCGGATGCCCAGGTTCCACAGCAGGGCCAGTTGCTCGCAGACGGACGCGCAGGCGGCGGCATCCTCCAGCACCTCGCCGCCGACCTTCACGACGAAGGTCTGGTTGCGGAACTGGCGGAGGTAGGGGGCGGCGGCGCGAAGGGACATCAGGGCGTTCATGGGGACTCCATCAATTCAGAGGCAAGACATGGAGAACACGGAGGGCATGGGGATCGCGGAGGGGTTGGTGGGGAGCGGAGTCTGGGGTTCCGCCGGGAGCGGAATGGCGGTGGTTCGGATCCCTCCGTGGCCTCCGCCCTCCTCCGCGATCTCCGCGTCAGTTCTTCCGTCCGATGAGTTGGTGCAGCAGGGCCCGTTGCACGTGGAAGCGGTTTTCGGCTTCATCCACGACGCGGCTGCGGGGGCCGTCGAGGATGGCGTCGGCCACCTCGAGGTTCCGGCGCGTGGGCAGGCAGTGGAGGAAGATGCCGTCCTTGTCCAACAGGTCCACCTGCTTCGCCCCGGGCATCCAACCCTCCTGCCGCAGCTCGCCGCCGGGGCCGTCCGTAGCGGGGCCCCAGGCCTTGGCATAGAGGACGGCGGAGCCCTCCAGCGCGGCATTCTGATCGTCGGTGTATTCCACGCTTCCACCCGTGGCGGCGGCGAAGGCCTCGGCCTCCGCCCGCACCTCGGGCCGCAGCTCGAACCCCTTGGGGTGGGCCACGCGCACGTGGCAACCGGCGGCGGCCGCGGTGAGGAGGAAGGAGTTGGGCACGGCCTTGGGCAGGGGCTTCACGTGGGGCGCCCAGGTGAGGGTCACGGGCAGGCCCTTCGTCTTCTGGAAGGTCTCCTGCACGGTGAGCAGGTCCGCGAGGCCCTGGCAGGGGTGCTCCCGGGCGCTCTCCATGGAGATGACGGGCACCGTGGCGTACCTCCGGAAGGCCGTCATGACCGGATCCAGGTGGTCGGCCCCGTCATCCTTGCCTTCGGCGAAGGTCCGCACGGCCAGGGCATCCACGTAGCGACTGAGCACGGGCACGGCCTCCCTCACGTGCTCGGCCCGATCGCCATCCATGACCACGCCGTCCCGATCCTCGAGCTTCCACACGCCATTCCCCACCTCCAGCACCACGGCGCTACCACCGCCCCGGGCCATGACGGCTTCGAAGCTGGCCCGGGTCCGCAGCGAAGGGTTGAAGAAGACCATGCCCAGGAGCTGGTCGGCCAGGTGCTTGCCGGGGCCGGAGCGCTTCCAGGCCTCGGCCAGGTTGAGGATTTGGGCGACACCCTCGGGGCCGAGGTCCTGGATGGAGGTGAAGTGCTGCATGGTCAGACTCCGACGGGGGAGAAGGCGTGGACGGCTTCGAGGAAGGTCTCCACGGCGGGTTCGCTCAAAGTGAGGGGGGGCATCAGGCGCAGCACGGCCGGATCGTGGGAACCGCCCACGAGGATGCGGCGCGCCTGGAGGTGGTCTTTCAGGGCCTTGGCGGCGGCCCCGACATGAAGCCCCAGCAGGAGCCCCTGCCCGGCCACGGCCTGCACGGTACTGCCCTGCAGCCCCGTGCGGAGCTTCATCTCCAGGGCGCCGGCCCGGCTGCAGAGGCCCTCGGCCTGGATCACCTTCAGGGTGGCGAGGAGCGCGGCACACGCCAGCGGGCCGCCGCCGAAGGTGCTGCCCAGCATGCCCGGTCTCACCTGGGTGGCCACCGCCGCGGACATCAGCAGCGCGCCCATGGGCACGCCGCTGGCGATGCCCTTGGCGCAGGTCACCAGGTCCGGCTGCACCCCGAAGGCATGGAAGGCGAAGGGATGGCCGAGCCGGCCGAAGCCCGTCTGCACTTCGTCGAAGATCAGGAGGGTGCCCGCCGCCGTGCACTTCTCCCGCAGCCTCCGGAGCCAGCCCAGGGGGTGCACCCGGCAGCCGGCCATGCTCTGCACCGGCTCCAGGATCACCGCGGCCAATTCCGAGAAGTCCACGGTCTCCAGGGCCGCCTGGTCTCCAAAGGGCAGCATCCGCGCGTGGTGCAGCACGGACTCAAGGCCCTGGTGCAGCGGCGCGTCATCCGTCACCGAGAGGGCCAGGAGGCTCCGGCCATGCCACCCGCCCTGCACGGCCGCCAA
This sequence comes from Holophagaceae bacterium, assembly GCA_035254125.1. Taxonomy (GTDB): domain Bacteria; phylum Acidobacteriota; class Holophagae; order Holophagales; family Holophagaceae; genus JAFDVN01. Next base: position 20,963 of record DATFAX010000094.1, read on the forward strand.
CCGCTTCCGGCCCGTGAGCTGCAGGGCCAGCTTGAGGGCGCTCTCATTGGCCTCGGCGCCGCTGTTGCAGAAGAAGACGGAAGCCATGCCCGAGGCGAAGGTCACCAGGGCCTCGGCCGCCTCCTCCCGGATGGCCAGCCTTCCGGCCGTGGAGTAGAAGAGCAGCTTCCCGGCCTGCGCCCGGATGGCCTCCACCACCTCGGGATGGCAGTGCCCCGTGGAGGCCACGCAGTGCCCCCCGTAGAAGTCGAGCCAGTCGTTCCCCTCGGGATCCCAGATCACCTCGCCGGAGGCCGAGGCCATTTCGAAGGGAAAGGGGGCGTAGGTGGGCTGGAGGGCGGGAAGGGTCATGGGGGTCCTTGCATGGTCATGCATGCTATTCGTACATTTCTGCATTTTTGTGAATACTATTCAACTCCTATTTTCACGAAACCCAAATTTGGCAGACCTTCGGCCCATGCACTTGCATGAATATGCACGCGGCTGAATACTGACCCCATGACCTTGGACGCCGACATCCTCCGCCTGCTCGCCCAGCACGAGGTGGCCGACCAGGCCCATCTCCTGGAACTGCTCCAGCGGGATGGCCACGAGCTCACCCAACCCACCCTGAGCCGCCACTTGAAGAAGCTCTCCGTTCAGAAGCGGGATGGCCGCTACCAGCGCATCGAGGCGGGGCCCGCCGGGATGCCCGCCTTCACGGTGATCCCCGCCCCGCCCAACCTCCTGGTGCTCCGCACCCTGCCCGGGTTCGCCCAGGCCCTGGCCTACACCCTGGACCAGCGGCAGTTGCCCCACCTCGCCGGCAGCGTGGCGGGGGACGACACGATCTTCCTGGCGGTGGAAGGGCCGGAATTCCTAAGCACGGTGATCGCGCGCCTGGAAGCACTTACCCCCTGACCGCCGGGGCCGCGGCTATTTCAGCGAGCGGATGTACTTCACGAGCCCTTCGATCTGCTCCGAGGTGAACTGCTTCTCATAGGCAGGCATCTTGTTCCGGCCCTTGGTGACGCAGTGGATCAGCACGGCGTCCGGCAACTTCAGGATCTCCGGCGACCGGAAGCTGCGCACGGCCGTCTTCTCTCCCATCACCGTATGACCTTTGCCATCCTCGCCGTGGCAGACCTGGCACTTGGCCTTGTAGGGGACAGCCGGATCTTCGGCCCGAGCGGACTGAGACATCAAGGCGACAGCGAACAGCATCAGAGTGCACATGCGCATGGGATCCTCCAGGAAAGGCGCCAGGGGCCGATACCCGCAAGCATGGCCTCCGAGGTGACATGTATCGGTCACGTCACCGCGGGCCCAGGTCACATGTTGGAACCCAGCGCCTCCGCTCGGCCTGGAAGACACCGGTTCCAAGATCCTTCCCGGTGACCTCGAGCGCGGCTTCAGCGCTTCAGGTACTCCGCCAGGGCCTCGGGATACAGGCGCATCTCCTCCGCGTAAACCCGCTTCTGCAGGTCTTCCGCCGTGTCGCCCGGATGCACGGGGACCTTGCCCTCCGCGATCGGGGCTCCATGGTCGTAGTCGTTGTCCACCAGGTGGATGGTGCAGCCGCTCTCGGGCACACCCGCCTCGAGGACCGCCCGGTGCACGTTCATACCGTACATGCCGGGGCCTCCGAAGCGGGGCAGCAGTCCCGGATGGATGTTGAGGATGCGTCCCTCCCACTCGGCGGGGACCACCAGCTTCTTCAGCCAGCCCGCCAGGCAGATCACTTCCACGCCGGCCTCGCGGCAGGCCGCATAGCAGGCCTCGGAGAAGGCCTGGTCCGTATCGAAGCGGGAGCGCACCACCACCACCACGGGGATGCCCATGGCCTCCAGGCGCGCGATACCACCGGCCTTGGGCGTGCTGGCCACGGCGAGCACAGGGCGAGCGGGCACGCGCCCCTCGGCACAGGCCCGGGCGAGGTTCACTGCATTGCCGCCGGTGCCGGAGATGAAGAGGGCGAGGGATTTCATGGGGCTCCCATCAGGGCCGCGAGGGCCACGTGGTCGGCGAGGTGCTGGGCGGTGCACCCCTCGGGCAGGTGGAACAAAGGACGGGTGAGGCCCGCGATGAGCGGCCCGAAGGCCACGGCGCCGCCGAAGGTGACCGCACCCCGCCAGGCGGCATCCGCCGCATCGAGGCCGGGGAACACGAGCACATTGGCACTGGCCCAGGTGGCGGGGCCATCCCCGGGCCGGTGGCGCAGCGCCGCATCCAGGTGCACTTCCCCCTCCAGCTTCAGCTCCGGAGCCCGCTCCCTGAGCAGGGCGAGGGCCCGGCGCACCTTCTCCGCGCCGGGGTGATCGAGGCTGCCCCGGTGGGACGCGCTGACCAGGGCCACCCTCGGTTCCACCTGCAGAAGCTTCCGGCAGGTCCGCGCGGCTTCCAGGGCGATGGCCACCAGCGCCTCCGCGTCGGGTTCCATCACCGCGCCCGTGTCAGCGATGATCAGGGCCCCCTCCTCACCGAGGCTGGGATCTGGATGGAGCACTAGGCTGAGCGCCACCGGTCCGGTCGATCCCGGGGCAAGACCAAGCCCCTGAACACCGGCTCGCAGCGATTCGGACATGGGGTGGGCGAGGCCCGTGAGGAGCGCGTCGGCCATGCCCTGCTCCGCCATCAGGGCGGCGAACCAGAGGGGGTGGCCCATCGCCTCCCGCGCCCGCTCCGGTGTGATGCCCTTGGCACTCCGCCGCTCGAAATAGGCGCCCGCAAGCTCGTGGCGATCCTCATCCGTGGCGGGATCCCGGAGGGTGACATCCTCCAGCCCCCGGGCGGAAGCCGCCAGGGCGGGAAGGTCCCCCAGCAAGGTGAACCGGGCCATGCCCTGGCGCTGAAGCAACGCCGCCGCCTCGAGCACACAGGGTTCCTGCCCCTCGGGCAGCACCACATGGCAGGGATGGGCCACCGCCTGCCAGCGGAGGCGCTCCATCCAGGCTTCGATGGCCTTCACCGCTTGCCCCGCTTGGCGGGGAGCGGATCGGCCAGGAAGGTCTGGGGATCCACCCCGGTCCGATCCTGGAACTCCATGGCCAAGCTGCGAGCCCCGCTGCTGGGTTCATCCAGGTAGAGGGTCTCCAGCCGATGGAGGGGCACAAAGCGCGTGCCCATGGAAATGTGCTCCCCCTGCCCGTTCCGCACCAGGTTCAGCACCTCCTCCCAAGGCGTGAGCTCCAGTCCGCGAAGGGCCAGCCCGCTGTCCTCGAGCCCCAGGAGTCGGCCCCAGAGGCGCTCCCGTGGGGAATGCAGGACGGCCACCACGAGCTGGCCACGCTGGAAGGGGATCGTGATCGGCATGGAAGCTCCTAGAGGAGGAACGTCATCCAGGCTCGGCCCCGGGAGGGTCGTCCCGGCGTCGCGCCCTGCAGGGTCTCGGGCTTCCACACCCGCCAACCGAACCCGGACCGCTCCAGGGTCAGCTGTTGGTCCGCCTCACCCCCCGGACCTTCCACGGAGAGCCCCTCGGGGCGGCGGAGCCCCACCAGCTGCCCCACCCGCAGGAGCTCCTTGAGCTCGTCTTCCACCTGCCAGGCCACCCAATAGTCCACTTGGCAGAGTTCGGGCCCGTTGTAGTCGCGGCTGGGGCTGGCCTCACCCACACGGGTGAGCACCAACCGCCCCATGCGGGGGCGAAGCCCACGCCCTTCGGCGACGCCCAGGGCCAGTGCCTTGTCCGTCCATCCCTTCCCGTTCCAAAGCCCCATGCCCATGAGCTGCATATGGGCCACGGAGCCGGGTTCCGGGGCCGGCAGATAGCCCTCCAGCTGGCGGGGGAACCCCAATTCCGCCTGGATGATCAGGCCTGCGTGCCAACCCCAGAGGGCCGGGGCCCGCTGGGCCGGTGCGGCCTTCATGCCCATGGAATCCTTCGCGGTGTTCCAGGCCTCGGGAAGACCCGGACCGTAACGCATGCCCACCTTCAGAGCCAACAGCAGACCCAGGGGCCAGAGGATCACCAGGATCCTTCGTTTCCAAACGCGCGTGAACGGCATCCGCCCATTCTACAAGGCGGGGCCTTCCACGATGAGCCTGGCTTCCGAAAATGCCTCCAGCGCGTAGCGGGGGCCTTCGAAACCCTGGCCCGAAGCGTTCACCCCGCCGAAGGGCGCCGCATCCAGACGGAAGGTCGGCGGCAGGTTCAGGAGGACGCCGCCCGCCCGCAGCATTTCCTCGGCCCGACGGAGATGGCGCTGGTCCCGGGAATAGGCGCTGACCCGCAGACCGAAGCGCGTGGCCGCGGCCCGCCGCAGGCCGGTGTCGAAATCGGGTACCTGTTCCACCACCGTCACCGGGGCGAAGGCCTCCTCGCAGGCCAGAGGCTCGTCTTCGGGTACGCCCGTGAGAATGGCGGGCGGCAGCAGGGCTCCGGCCCGCGGGCCCGCGAGGAGGGTCCGGGCGCCCCGCCGCAGGGCGGATTGGATCCAACCCTCCACCCGTTCGGCGCTTCGGGCGTCGATCATGGGGCCCACCACGGTGGAAGGATTCATGGGATCGCCCAGGGGCAGGGACTTCACTGCTTCCACGAAGGCGGGCACGAAGGACTCCCAGAGGGCGGCGTGAACGTAAATGCGCTGCGCCTTGGAGCAGCTCTGCCCCGCGCCTGCCACTGCCGCCGGCGCCAGCTGGCGGGCCACCGCCGCCGCATCGAGGCCTTGGTCCAGCACCACGGCCGCATTGCCGCCCAATTCCAGGATGAGGGGTTTGTGGGTGAGCAGGGCCCGCAGGTGGTGACCCACCCGCTCGGAGCCCGTGAAGCTCACCCCGGCCACGGCGGGATCGAGGGCCAGGGCCTCGGCCTCCTGCGGGCTCACATCCGCCAGTTGCAGGAGGTGCTCCGGCACGCCCTGCTCCAGCGCCGCCGCTTCGAAGGTTTCCCACAGGCGGCGGGACGTCCGGGGAGCCTGGGGGCAGGGCTTCCAGATCACGCTGCAGCCCGCCCCCAGGGCCGGAGCCAGCTTGTGCAGGGCCAGGTTCACGGGGAAGTTGAAGGGCGTGATGGCGAGGACGGGCCCCAGGGGGAAGCGGCGCAGGCGCGCCCGGCAGCCTTCGGCACCGGGCATGAGGTCGTAGGCCACGGCCTCCTCGCCGAAGGAACCCAGCGCTTCCACGGTGGCTCCCAACGTGGCCATGCCGCGCCCCACCTCGGCCCGGGCCAGGGTGATGGGCTTCCCCGTCTCCTCGGCCATGAGCTGGGCCAGCTCCTCCCGGGTCACCCGGTAGCGGCCTGTCCAGGCCTTGAGCAGCTCGCGCCGCGCGTGGCGGCTGCTGCCCTTCCAGGCGTCGAAGGCGCCCGTGGCGTGGGTGAGGAGGAGGGATGGGCTGGTCATGGCGCGTTCCACGCATGAAGATAACCCATGGGCCAAGCCGTTCCCGTCACCGAAGCCGTCCGGATCCCCGCTTGGGCGTGGAGCTGGGAGGCCGTGCGCGCCGGGGGCCCCGGGGGCCAGAATGTGAACAAGGTGGCCAGCAAGGTGCAGCTCCGCATCACCCCCCAGGCCATCGAAGGTCTGCATCCGGCCGCCCTGGAACGCCTCCTGGCCCGCATCCGCACCCGCCTCGACGCCGATGGCCGGTGGCTCATCAGCTGCGATGCCACCCGGGACCAATCCCGGAATCTCGAGGAGGCGCTGGCCCGCGCCGTGGCCATCATCCAGGACATCCTCGTGCCCCCCAAAGTGCGCACGGCCACCCGGCCCACTCGTGCCAGCCAGCGGCGGCGCGTGGACGCTAAAAAGCATGTGGGCGACAAGAAGCGCGGCCGCGGCGGAGATTGGGACTGACTCAGCCCTCGGAGGACACGGTTTCCAATTGCTCCTTCAGCACCCGGCGCTTGTATTCCCAATACTCCAGGTGGGCTTCGATCCCCCGGATCAGTTCCAGGTAGATCGGATTGGCCGGCCATCGGCGGTTCAGGCTGGCGAATCGCGCCAGGAGCCGGAGGGAGACGTTGATCTTCAGTTCGAGTTCCTTCAGGTCAACGGCGGGGGAGGCATTCAAGGGGACCTCGGAGCTGGGCCACCCGGGAGGGTGCGGCTGGAGCATTCATCGGGACCGAAGCCAGCTGACTTTAGGATTTCAGACGAAAGATTTGTGAATGAAATGATTAGTCATCATTTGTTTTATAAGCACTTAAATGTCCTAGCCGGGTCCCATCCCCTGGATTCGTGACGGTCATCAGAGGTCTCTCCCCCGCCGCCCCTGCTTCTCTCGGGTCCGAGTCCTGGGTGGGTACGAAAGAGGCCCCCTTGCGGGGGCCTTGTGGAGCCAACACCAGGACTCGAACCGCGCGTGGCTGGCGGCGCGCCTGATCCGCGCCGGCGGTCCCCCGTACCGCCTCTGCGGGGCGCTACCCCGCCGCCCCTGCTTCTCGCAGGTCCGAGTCCTGGGTGGGTACGAAAGAGGCCCCCTTGCGGGGGCCTTGTGGAGCCAACTACAGGACTCGAACCTGCGACCTGCTGATTACGAATCAGCTGCTCTACCAGCTGAGCTAAGTTGGCGCTCGATCCTCCAGTGTGCCTGGGCCGGGGCTGGATTTCAAGGATCAGTCCCGACCCTCAGGGGTCACTTTCCGAATCCCGAGGGTAGGGTCACCTGGAGGTTCTTCAGCAGGAAGGCCAGGACGTCGGCTCGCTCCTCGATGATCTTGGCGGTGGGTTTACCCGCGCCGTGGCCGGCGCTGACCTCGATGCGGGTGAGTGTCGGAGCGGGAGCGGCCTGGGCAGCCTGCAGGGTGGCCGTGAACTTGTGGCTGTGGGCGGGTACCACGCGATCATCGTGATCCCCGGTGGTGACGAGGGTGGCTGGATAGCGCACGCCGGATTTGAGCGTGTGCAGGGGCGAGTACTTCATCAGGACGTCGAAGCCCTCCTTCGTCTCGCTGCTGCCGTAGTCGCTCTTCCAGCCCCACCCCAGGGTGAACTTGTGGAAGCGCAGCATGTCCATGACCCCCACCTCCGGCACGGCGGCGCCGAAGAGGTCCGGCCGCTGCGTGAGGCAGGCCCCAACCAGAAGCCCGCCATTGCTGCCGCCGTTGATGGCGAGCTTGCTTGCGGAGGTGTACCTGTGGTCGATGAGCCACTGGGCGGCGGCGATGAAATCGTCGAAGACGTTCTGTTTCTTCTCCTTGCGGCCCGCGTCGTACCAGGCGAGCCCGTACTCGCCTCCGCCCCGGAGGTTGGGCATGGCATAGACACCTCCCATCTCCAGCCACACCATCCGCGACACGGAATAGCTCGGGGTGAGGGAGACGTTGAAACCGCCGTAGCCGTAGAGCAGGGTGGGATTCGTCCCGTCCAGCTTCACCCCCTTCCGATGGATGAGGAACATGGGCACCTTCGTGCCGTCCTTGCTGGGGTAGAAAACCTGTTTCACGTCGAAGGCGGCGGGATCGAATGCCACCTTGGGCTCCCGGAACACCTCGCTTTGCCCCGACCTCAGATCCAGTCGATAGATCGTGCCGGGGTAGGCGAAGCTGCCGAAGGTGTAGAAGGTTTCGAAGTCCTCCCGGCGACCGCCGAATCCGCTTGCGGTGCCCAGGGTCGGCAAGGTGAGGCCGCCGATCTTGCGCCCCTGGAGGTCGAAGAAGTCCACCTCCGAGTGGGCGTCCCGCATCCAGGTGGCCACGAACCTTTCTCCCACGAGGGACACGCTCTCCAGGACATCCGTGCCCTTCGCTTCGGGGATGAGTTCCTTCCAGTGCTTGCGGTCCACCTGCCCCCGGCGGATGGCCACGAGGCGGTTTCGGGGCGCCCCCTGGTTGGTCACCACGTAAAAAAGGTCCCCCTCGTTGTCCACGACGCTGTAACTGGCATCCATCTGGTCAAGGAAGGGCTCCACCGGGGCGTCGGGCTTGCTGAGGTCCTTCAGGAAGAGGCTGCTCTCGGGGTTGGTGCCCTTCCCCGCGGTGATCACAAGCCAGCGGCCATCGTCGGTCACCTGGGCGCCCAAGTACCACTCCGGCTGATCCGGCCGGTGGAAGACCCGCACATCCTCAGCCTGCGGCGTCCCCAACCGGTGGAAGTACACCTGGTGCCCGGTATTCACCCCGGTGAGGGCATCGCCAGCTTTGGGCGCGTCGTAGCGGCTGTAGTAGAAGCCGCTGCCGTCCTTGCGCCAGGAAGCGCCGCTGGCCTTGGACCACTGGATCTCATCGGGGAGGTCCTTTCCCGTGATCACGTCCTTCACATGCCATGTGAGCCAGTCGGACCCCGCGGCGGAGAGCGCGTAGGCCATGAGGCGGCCATCCTCCGTGACCTCCAGGCCGTTCAAGGCGATCGTGCCGTCCTTGCTGAGGGCGTTGGGATCGAGGAGCACCCGGCCGGGGCGTTTGGGATCCTCCGTGACCATGAGGACGAACTGGTTCTGCAGCCCGCTGTTGTGGGAATAGAAATAGCGGCTCCCCCGCTTGAAGGGGGCCGTGAACTTCTCGAAGTCGAAGAGCCGGGTGATCCGCTCCCGGATGGCCTTGCGCTCCGGGATGGCCTCCAAATAGGCGAAGGTGACCTTGTTCTGGGCCTCCACCCAGGCCTTGGTCTCGGCGCTGTTGTCATCCTCCAGCCAGCGGTAGGGATCGGCGACCCGGGTGCCGAAATAATCATCGGCCACGTCGGATTTGCGGGTCACGGGGTATTTGAGCGGGGTCTGGGCCATGAGGATTCCCGAAAGGAGAACGGCAAAAGGCACGGATTTCATGGGATTTCTCCTGCTGGAATGATGCCCGCGATCCTCAGCCTCCACCAAGGCGTGACAGCCTCCCCGCCTGGCGGTAGGCTTCCCCCAATCCCGGAGAGCCCCACTTGTCTGCATCCAGCAAAAAAGTCTTCGTCCTGGACACCAACGTCCTCCTCCACGACCCCAAGGCCATTTTCCACTTCCAGGAACACGACGTCGTCCTCCCGATCGTGGTCATCGAGGAGATCGATCACTTCAAAAAGGACCAGACCGAAATCGGCCGGAACGCCCGCAACGTCTCCCGCCAGCTGGATCGTCTCCGGGCCAAGGGGAGCCTGAGCCAGGGCGTCACCCTGGAAGGCGGCGGCAGCCTCCGGGTGGACGTGGACAACCATCCCCTGGACATCGGCATTCTGCGGGAAGACAAGCACAAGGCCGACAACCAGATCCTCGCCTGCGCCAAGCAACTCCTGAGCGCCCGCAAGGAGAAGGTGGTCCTCGTCACCAAGGATACCAACCTCCGCATCAAGGCCGATGCCATCGGGCTCCTCGCAGAGGACTACACCACCGACCGGGTGGAGATGGAGGAGCTCTATACCGGGCACCGGACCTGGGAGGTGGATGGGGATCAGGTGGACATGCTCTTCGACGGGGGCCTCGAGCCCCCCGCGGAGCTGGAATTCAGCCCCAACCAGTTCGTCACCCTGGTGGACCGGGCCAACCCCAGCCATACGGCCCTGGGCCGCATGTACGCCAGCGACGGCCTGCTCCACCCCCTCAAGAAGATCGAACAGCACCCCTGGGGCATCAAGGCCCGGAACCGGGAGCAGCAGTGTGCCCTGGAGCTGCTTCTGGACGATTCCATCGAGGTCGTCACCCTTGTGGGAAAGGCCGGCACGGGCAAGACCCTGCTCGCCATCGCCGCGGGCCTGCAGCAGGTGGTGGACGACGAGCGTTACCACAAGCTGCTGGTGAGCCGCCCCGTCATGCCCATGGGCCGGGACCTGGGCTACCTGCCCGGGGATGTGGACGAGAAGCTGCGCCCCTACATGCAGCCCATCTACGACAACCTGGATTTCATCGTGTCCGCCAACACCGAAGCTCGGCGACGCTCCTCCATGACCGTGGGCCAGCTGGAAGAGGCCGGCTATATCAGCGTCGAGCCCCTGACCTACATCCGCGGGCGGAGCATCCCCAACCAGCTCCTCATCGTGGATGAGGCCCAGAACCTCACCCCCCACGAGGTGAAGACCATCCTCACCCGCGCAGGAGATGGCACCAAGGTGATCTTCACCGGGGATCCTTACCAGATCGACAACCCCTACGTGGACGCCAGCTCCAACGGACTCAGCTTTTTGGCCGAGAACTTCAAGAACCAGGCCCTCAGCGGCCACATCACCTTGGTCAAGGGCGAGCGGTCCAAGCTCGCCGAACTGGCCAGCAACCTGCTCTAGGACAGCCCATGGCCGATTCCAACTGGGATAGCCCCACCCCCGAACCCGCCAAGTCCGGCATGCCCCTCTGGGGGAAGATCCTCATTGGCTGCGGCGTGTTCTTCCTGCTGGTGATGGGCAGCTGCATCGCCCTCGGCGTCTATGCCGGCAAGCACCCAGAGAAGATCAAGAACGCGGTGGGTGGCTGGGGGATGTCCTTCCTCCAGCCCGAGTGGGACGACCTCCGGGCCACCGTGGAGTCCCTCCGCACGGAGGAGGGGTGCAAGGCCCTTTATTCCGCCAATCCCGCCCTGGCCAAGCAGTGGGCCACCCAGGAGGACTTCCTCAAGGAGGCCCGGGAGTGGCGGGACCAGCTCCCGGAGCTGCCGACCCAGCTCACGGTGGACCTCCTGGAACATCAGGACCTCAGCCTGAACAGTCAGTTCGGCGGGGAAATGCACGTCATCTACCGGAAGAAGGGTGGACTCAGGATCGAACTGGCCTGGGATCGGGCCCGGAAGAAGGGGGATACCCGCCCCCGCCGCCTCGTCCATCTAGAGGTGAGCTGACAGGAGGGCTCCGTTTCCGCCATGATTCAGTCATGACGCCTGCTGCTTCCACGGACCAGGCCCTGGAGCTCCTGCTCAAGGGCACGATCACCTGCCATTCCGCCGACCAACTCAAAGCCAAACTGGCCGAGGGCCGTCCCCTCCGCATCAAGGCCGGGTTCGATCCCACGGCACCGGACCTCCACCTGGGCCATGGCGTGCTCATCCGCAAGATGGCCCAATTCCAGAAGCTGGGCCACGAGGTCACCTTCCTCATCGGCGACTTCACGGGCCTCATCGGCGATCCCACCGGCAAGAAGGCCACCCGCCCCCCCCTCACCCGGGATGAAGTGCTGGCGAACGCGGAGACCTACAAGCAGCAGGTCTTCAAGCTCCTGGATCCCGCCAAGACGAAGATCCGCTTCAACAGCGAGTGGTTCGGGGACATGAAGGGCGAGCAGTGGATCCGCCTGGCCTCCCGCTTCACCGTGGCCCAGATGCTCGAGCGCAATGATTTCCAGAAGCGCCTGGGCGCCAACGAGCCCATCGCCCTCCACGAGCTCCTCTACCCCCTCGTGCAGGCCTACGACTCGGTGGCCCTCCAGGCGGATGTGGAGCTGGGCGGCAATGACCAGCTCTTCAACCTCATGCAGGGCCGCACCCTCCAGGAGGCCTCGGGCCAGAAGCCTCAGGTGGTCCTCACGGTGCCCCTGCTCGTGGGCCTGGATGGCACCGAGAAGATGTCCAAGTCCCTGGGCAACTACATCGGCTTCATGGAGGATCCGGACACCCAGTTCGGCAAGGCCATGAGCATCAGTGACACCCTGATGTGGGATTGGTACCTCCTGCTGACGGACCTCCTCCCCACCGACATCACCGCCCTCAAACAGGGCCACCCCATGGACGCCAAGAAAGGTCTGGCCAAGCGCATCGTGGCCGACTTCCACGGTGCCGAAGCCGCCGACCGGGCCCTGGAAGCCTGGATCCGCCGCTTCTCCGAGCGGAAGACGGACGACGCCCCCGAGGTGGAGGTCACCGCCACCGAGGGCGAGGTTCCCCTCACCCGCCTCCTCACGGAGCGGGGCCTGGCCCCTTCCCGCAAGGAGGCCGAGCGACTCATCAGCCAGGGGGCCGTGAGCCTGGACGGGGAAAAGGTCTCGGACCCCTCCTTCCGCCTCGCCCTGAAGGCCTCCATGGAGCTCCTGGTGAAGGTGGGCAAGCTGAAGCTGGAACGGTGGAAGGTGAAGTCATGAGCCTGCTGGCCCTTCAGGACATCTTCCTCCGCCATCGGGAGCGACGGTCCGGCGTCTGGAAGGTCGGCGACGATCCCAGCCGGACCTTGTTCATCGATACCGGGGACATCGTCTTCGCCCAGAGCACCGCGGCCGAGGACAAACTCACCGCCATCCTCGTGGAGAAGGGCAAGCTCACCCAGGCCCAGCTGGACTACGCCATGGCGAACCTCAAGCCGGGGCTCTCCATCGGCAAGAACCTCATCGAGATGGGCTTCATCACTCAGCGGGACCTCCTGGACACGGCCCGGGCCCAGGTGGAGCGCATCGCCTGGGGCTCCATGGCCACCTTGCAGACCGCCCCCACCTTTGAGGCCAAGGAGCTGGAGCCCACCGTGGTCCGGCTCCCCCTGGACACCCCTGCCATGCTCCTGGCGGGCCTGCTCCACCTCCGCAATCGGGAGGCCGTGCTCGACCTCCTCGGCCCCCTGAACCAAGTGGTGGTCCTGGAGGGTCGGCGGGTCCACGAACTCAGCCTTCCTCAAGACTTGGAAAAGGTACTTCCAATGCTTGACGGGAGCCGGACCCTGCTGGAACTGAGCCGCGAGGCCGGCGTCGAGCCCTTCCGCCTGGGGGCCTTCAGCCTCTATTTGAAGATGATGGGCTGGGCCCGGCTTCACGAGCTACCCCCATTGGATCGCGGAGCCCTGGATCGGGCCCTCACCCCCGAACCCGAACTCCTCAGCGAGGCCCTGCCACCGGCGGCCCCGTCTCCGACGCCCACCCTGATCGCGGCCATCGAGGCCAGTCAGCAGCCCACCACCAACCTGGATCACCTGGCCCACGCCCTGGATGAGTTGCCACCCATCCCCGAGCCGGAACCAACCCCGGCCCTGCCCCTGGCCCCCTTCCCCGAGGAAGCGGAAGAACCCCGCCTCCAGATCCACGAAGGCAGTACCACTCCTGTGGTCCCTCCACCCTCCCTCCAGGCCCCGGCCCCCATGAGCCGCCCCGGCACCCTCCGGTGGATGCTCGCGGCCGTCCTTGGCGGCCTGGCGCTGTTCGCCGGATGGCAGTGGCGCTCGGCCCGGAAGGGATCCCCTTCCCTTCCAAAAGTGGAGGCCCCGCCGCCGCAGACCCCAGCCCCGAAGGTCGAACCTGCGCCTGAAAAGCCCCAACCGGCCCCCGAACCGCCTCCTACAGAGCCCGCCAAGCCCGTTCCCGCCCTCAGCCAGGAAGCCCCCAAGCAAGAGCCCAAGCCACCTGAAGTCAAAGAGATCCACGCAAAGCCTCAACCGATTAAATCCGAGTCCTCCAGCCTAAAGGACCGCCTGGCGAGCATCCGATCCGGCGACATGCCCCTCGCGGAGCGCCAGGGGGCCCAGCACCTCAAGTCGCTGAAGGCCGGGCACTGGACCCTTCGACTGGAGGTGGCCTGCCTCCCCGCCACCGTCCAGCGCGCCGCCGAGATGCTCGGGGGTGAACCGGATCTCTGGATACGGCCCATGCGCATGCGCGATGGAAAGACCTGCCATCAGGTAATGCTTGGTGAATTCCCGACCGAAGCCGCCGCCACCAAGGCCGCGAAGAAGCTCCCGGCCGCGTTCCATGCCCCCGGCAACAAGCCGAAGCCCTTCCGCCTCGACCAGATCCCGGATAAGCAATAATTCGATTTCATCAATAAACATACAATTCAAACTCTCTATAAGTTCTCGAAAGATAGGACTTGCAGTATTTTTAGTAGACGCGCATAAAAATCGCGATATGCTAGGGGCCAGGGTGCGAGGCATGGGCGCGCACTCCCATCTGGAGCCCCATGGTTTCTTTGTCTACCCCCACCAACTGGAGCAGGACCTGTGCGGTCTGGATCGAGGAGATCCGGGTCGTGTTCGAGGCGCCCGTCCCGGTCACCGTCGGTACAGGCGGCTTCCTCCGGTCCATCCGAAAGGTGGCGGCGCTGCTGGCGGCGGGGGTGTCCCTGAGCTTCACCCTCCACTGCACCCGCCCTCCCGTGGTGAGCGGTTCCGCCCGGACTTCCAGCTCCCGGGGTGCCGGGTCCCGCGCCGACGGCGCGGTGTTCGAGGAGGAAGGCCTGGCCAGCTGGTACGGCGGCAATGGGGATGGTTTCGAAGGCAAGCCCACCGCCAATGGCGAGAGCTTTGATCCTGAAGCCCTGACGGCGGCCCACAAGACCCTTCCCCTGGGCACCATCCTCGAGGTGGAGAATCTCGACAATGGGAAGAAGGTGCTCGTCCGCGTCAACGACCGGGGCCCCTTCGTGAAGGGTCGGATTCTCGACCTCTCCCGCCGCGGGGCTAAGCAGCTCGGCTTCATCGGCATGGGCACAGCCCAGGTGCGCATCCGCACCGTGGACGGCCTCGGGAACCCCGCCCCCATCGATGAGACCCTGGAAAAGGGCAACCCCTACGTGATCCAGGTGGCCGCCCTCACGGATCCCAAGAACATTGAAGCCCTCCGCCGTGAGCTGGAGCCCGGCTTCGCCCCGGTGACCCTCCAGGACGCCATCCTCCGGGACGGCCGTGAGATCAAGCGCGTCCGCGTGGGCGCCTACGGCTCGAAGGCCGATGCCGAGAAGGCCGCCAACGAGCTGGCCCGCCGCCTGAAGGATCGGGGCGTAGAGCCCTTCATCACCCGGAAGCGCTAAGCTGAGGTCATGCCCCAGCCCCCGACGTACCTGGTGATCCCGGCCGGAGGCCGCGGAGTCCGCATGGGAGGAGGGATCCCCAAGCAATTCAGGGAATGGCGGGGCCGTCCCCTGCTGCTGGCCACCCTCGAAGCCTTCTTCCAGCCGGGCATGCCTCCCCTCGCGGGGATCGCCGTGGCGGTCCCGCCGGATCGCCTGGAGGAGGTCCGGGCCTGGATCCTGCCCTGCCCCCTCCTGGTGGTGGCCGGGGGCGATTCCCGCCAGGACAGCGTGGCCGCGGCCCTGGCCGCCCTTCCCGGGGAGCCCGGTTCCGCGGTACTCATCCATGATGGCGTCCGCCCCTTTCCGCCCGCGGGCCCCATCCAGGCTGCCCTCGAGGCTCTGACTCGCTGGGACGGCGCCCTGCTGGGGGAACCTTCCACAGACACCCTGAAGCGGGTGGGCCCCGATGGCCAGGTGCTGGGCACCGAACCCCGGGAGGCCCTCTTCCGGGCTCAGACCCCCCAGGTGGCCCGCCTCGGGACCTGGCGGAAGGCCTTCCAGGCGGCCCGGGAGGCAGGCGTCCAGGCCACCGATGATGTGGCCCTGCTGGAGCGCCTCGGACTCCGGGTGCTCTTGGTGGAAAGTCCGGCCACCAACCTCAAGGTGACGACTCCGGAGGACTGGAGCCGGATCACACCACAGGGTGTGGTGCCCGGGCCTACGCCTACGGCCCCTCAGTCCATCGTTTAAAGCTGCTAAAAAAACTACTTACAATATGGCACGGAACCCGCTTAACTCCCACCAGAGGTAGCTGTGTCCCGTTCCCGTGTACCCCAGACCCTGAGCCGCGAGATCGTCATCTCGGGCCGTGGCCTGCACGGCAACCAGCCCTGCGAAGTGCGCCTGGTCCCCGTGGACCGCCCCCTGGGCTTGACCTTCGTCCACATGACGAGCGGCGTCGAGATCCCTGTGCGCGCCTCGTTCGTGGGCGATATCCAGCTGGCCACCACCCTGGTGAAGGATGGCGTCCGCCTTCAGACCATCGAGCACCTCCTTTCCGCCCTCATGGGCCTTGAAGTGGAGCACCTCCGCATCGAAGTGCGCGGCGAAGGCCTCGATACCGAACTCCCCATCCTGGATGGCAGCGCCGCCCCCTGGGTGGAAGCCATCCTGCGAGCGGGCGTGCAGGGCCTCGACGGCACCCGCCGGTTCATCAAGGTCACCAAGCCCGTGGAAGTCCGGAACGGCGAGAAGTGGATCCGCGTCTCCCCCTTCGAGGGCTTCCGCGTCCGCTACACCATCGACTTCCCCATTCCCGCCCTGGGCCGCCAGAGCCGCGAACTGAGCCTCACGCCTGACAAGTTCCGCCGGGAGGTGGGCCAGGCCCGCACCTTCTGCCTCGAACACGAGATCGAGTACATGCGTTCCAAGGGCCTCGCCCTGGGTGGCAGCCTCGACAACGCCGTGGTCTACGGTCCCAACGGCCCCCTGAACGATGGCCTCCGCTACGAAGACGAAGCCGTGCGCCACAAGATGCTGGACCTGATCGGCGACCTGGCCCTGCTGGGCGCGCCCCTCCTGGGTCTCGTGGAAGTGCACGCTGGCGGTCATGCCATGCATGTGGCCCTCTGCCAGGCCCTGCTCGCCGATGTCCGCGCCTGGGCCTGGGTGGAAGCCGAGGAGATGGCGCCCCGCGCCAAGGCCTTCTTCCAGCCCCTGCAGCCCGCCTTTGCCTGAGAATTTACACGGTGGTGGCGGACCGCCCCAGGCGGCCCTGCCAATCTCCTGAGTTCACGCCCACGAGGTGTTCCGGTGTTACTTCATCTCCCCCAGCCCACTCGGTAATGACGCCCGGCGGTCAGCGCTGCTGACCGGGCTCGCCAGGGATCCGGATGTGGAGGTGAGCACCCAGCGGGTGGTCGCCGACCTCCTCGCGGAAGTGCGGGCTAACGGCCTCCAAGCCGCCTTGGACGCCACGCGCCGCTTCGACGGCCTCGCCTTGGATGAGGCGGCCCTGCGGGTTCCCCGCGCGGCCATGACCGGAGCCCTGGCCCGGATGGCCTCCGAGCGACCGACGCTCGTGGCCGCGCTGGAGGAACTCATCGGCGGGGTGCGGCGCTTCGCCCGGGCCCAGCGCGAGAACCTGCAGGACCTATCCCTCCCCCTGGCCCAGGGGGGCCGGGTCGGCGAGCGATGGGTACCGCTCCGCTCCGTGGGTGTCTACGTCCCCGGAGGCCGGGCCTTCTACCCGTCCACCTTCGCCATGACCGTGATCCCCGCCCAGGAAGCCGGCGTGGGCCGCATCGTGGCCGTGACGCCCCCCCGGCCCGAAGGTGTGGACCCCCTGATCCTCGCCACGGCCGCGCTCCTGGGCGTGGACGAGCTGATCACCCTCGGCGGCGCCCAGGCCATCGCCTGGCTGGCCTTCGGCGAGGGCGTGGACCTCATCGCCGGCCCCGGCAATCGCTTCGTGGCGGAAGCCAAGCGGCAACTGGTGGGCACCGTCGGCATCGACAGCGTCGCCGGGCCCACGGAACTGCTCATCCTGGCCGATTCCAGCGCCGACCCCGCCTGGCTGGCGGAGGACCTGCTCGCCCAGGCCGAACACGATCCCGAGGCCGCCGCGGTGCTGGTGAGCGCCGATGCCAACCTCCTCCAGGCCGTAGCCTTCGAACTGCGCACCCGGGCCGAGGCCTCCCCCCGTCGCGCCATCCTGGAGCAGAGCCTTTCCCGCTTCGGCCGCCTCCTCCTCGGGGATCGGGCCCAGGCGATCGCCTTCGCCCAGGCCTGGGCTCCCGAACACCTCCAGCTCTGCGTGGCCGAACCGGAATCCTGGCTGCCGGAGCTCACCACCGCCGCGGCCCTGTTCCTGGGGCATGCCACCGCGGAGGCCTTCGGCGACTACGGGGTGGGGCCCAACCATGTGCTGCCCACGCTCCGAACGGCGCGGTTCTCCTCCCCCCTGGGCGTGGCCACCTGCATGAAGCGCCAGAGCCTCCTGTGCCTCTCCCCGGCCGATGCC
The DNA here is from genome assembly GCA_035254125.1 of Holophagaceae bacterium. Taxonomy (GTDB): domain Bacteria; phylum Acidobacteriota; class Holophagae; order Holophagales; family Holophagaceae; genus JAFDVN01. The sequence goes on from DATFAX010000094.1 coordinate 38,509, forward strand.
GCCGCGGCGGCGCCCTGGGTGGCCGAACTGGCCCAGGCCGAAGGGCTGCACCATCATGGCGCGAGCGCCCGGCTCCGCGCCCATTCCCCTGCCACCGCCGGCCACTGACCCCCTTCCCTCCGCCGGCGGACCCGCTTCTTGGCCTTCCCAGGAAGCCGCCGATCCATTGTCCTGGAACCCCGATGACCTTCCTGCGCCCCGACCTCGCCAACCTGCCGCCCTACACCCGGCCCACCGAGCCCGAGGGCGGCGTACGCCTCCACCTCAATGAAGCCCCAGAGGACTGGCCCGCCGAGGCCAAGGCTGCGCTGCTTTCCCGCCTCGCCGACCTGCCCTTCAACCAGTACCCGGAGCGACAGGCGGAACTCTCCGAGCGCCTGGCCCGCCGCCTCGGCGCCCCGGAGGGATCCGTGCTCCTGGGCCCGAGCAGTGGCAGCCTGCTGGATCTCATCGCCCTCGCGGGCCTCCGTCCCGGCGACGCCGTGGCCATCCCCGATCCCGGCTTCAGCCTCTATCCCATCCTCATCAAGCGCCACCAGGGCAGGGTCCACCGGGTGCCCGTGGGCACCGCCTATCCGATGGAGCCGTGGTTCGAGACCTTGGCCTGCCGGCAGATCTGGCTGACCCTGCCCAATAACCCCACGGGCGCCTGGCTGCCACCGGAAGACCTCCTTCCCTTCCTGGACGCCGCCGCCGACCGGCCCGAGCCACCCCTCGTGGTGCTGGACGAGGCCTATGCGGAGTTCGCCCCGCGCACCCACCGCCTCCTGGTGGACCGCTATCCCAACCTGCTGCTGCTGCGCACCTGTTCCAAAGCCCTGGCCAGTGCGGCCTGGCGCCTGGGCTACCTGCTGGGCGATCCGGCCCTGGTGGCCCGCCTCGCCACCCTCCAGCTCCCCTACAGCGTGCCCGCTCCCAGCCTCGAGGCCCTGGATGTGGCCCTGGATTTTGCGCCCGCCTTCGATCGCCGCATCCGCGACCTCGCCGACCGCCGGGACCGGCTCGCACTCGCCCTGGGCGATCGCGAGGTGGCCGAGAGCCGGGCGAACTTCCTGCATGTATCCCCAGATCCCAGTACGGCCATGGAAGGCGCGGGACTGAAGGTCCGCAAGCTTCCCGGCACCGATGCCGCCCGCATCGGCGTCGGGGGGGAAGCTGCCGCGGCCTCCGTCGCCGACACCCTGGGCGCCACCCTCGCGGAGGCACGGTCCCGTGGCCCCCGGCGACTCCTCATCCTCGACATCGACGGCGTGATGATCGATGCGGACAGCAGCTTCGCCGAAGCCGTGGCCCGGGCCCTCGCCCGGCTGCGGCCGGAACTGCCCTGGAGCGACGACACCTTCCGCGCCTTCAAGCGTGTTGGCGGGTTCAACAACGATTTCCGCCTCACCGCCGGGGCCCTGGCCCTGGCCGAAGCCCACGGGGATGCAGACCTGCTTCCGCGGCTCACGGCGGCCGAGGGCCTGGGCTTCCCGGCGCTGGAATCGCGCATGGCGGAGCTGGAGCCCGAGGCCCAGCGCGCGGTGCAGCGGGAGTACGCGGAGACCGTGGCCCTGGAAAAGGCCCTCGTGACGCTCGCGGAGCTGGAGGCCACGGGTCGTGACCTCGCCATCCTGACGGGGCGGCCACCGGAGGAGCTGGACCTCGCCTGGAAGGTGCTGGGCTTCCGGCTCACCGCCGTATGCGACAGCGCCCCCCACCTGCGCAAACCCGAGCCCGCGGGGCTCCTCCAGCTGGCCGAGGCCTTCCGGGCCGAGGAGGTGCTCTTCGTGGGGGACACCCGGGATGACGCCCAGGCCCTCCGAGCCGCCCGCGCGATCCGTCCGGACCTCTGCTGGTCCTTCGCCGCCCTTGGCCCCGACCGCGAGCGGTTCGCGGAGTCCGGCGACCTCCGCTTCCCCACGCTGCGCGACCTCCTGAAGGACCTCCGATGAGAACCGCCACCCTGCACCGCGCCACTGCCGAAACTGACATCCGCCTAAGCCTCACATTGGAGGGTGGTGAAAGCTCGATTCGCACGGGCCTCGCCTTCTTCGATCACATGCTCCACCAGTTGGCCAGACACGGCGGCTTCGGCCTCCGTCTGGATGCCAGGGGCGACCTCCCCGTGGACAGCCACCACCTCATCGAGGATGTGGGCCTCACCCTCGGCGATGCGCTGCGCGAGGCCCTGGGTGACCGCCGGGGCATCGCCCGGTGGGGCGAGGCCCACGTGCCCATGGACGAGACCCTCGCCCGGGTGGTGGTGGACCTCTCCGGCCGCCCCTACTGCGTGTTCCAGGCCGGCTACCCCAGCCTCGTCCTGGGCGATGGCTTCCAGACGGAGATGGTGCGGGAGTTCTTCATCGCCTTCGCCATGCGGGCCCAGATGAACCTGCACGCCACGGTCCTCTACGGCGAGAACACCCATCACCAGATCGAAGCCCTCTTCAAGGGGCTGGCCCGGGCCCTCAAAGCCGCGGTGCGGGTGGAGGGCGATGCCCTCCCCAGCACCAAGGGCACCCTGACGGAGTAGGCATGATCACCATCCTCGATTACGGCGCCGGCAACCTCGCTTCCCTGGAGGGCGCCCTGGATCGCCTCGGCTTCCAGCACCGCCGCGCCGAGCATCCCGACCAGATCGCCGAGAAGGGCGCCCTCATCCTTCCGGGCGTCGGCCACTTTGAAGCCGCGCAAAAGGCCCTGCGAGCCCGAGGGTGGTGGTCCACCCTGCCCCACTTCGTGGCGGAAGGACGGCCCCTCCTCGGCATCTGCCTGGGGCTCCAGCTGCTCGCCGAGGGCAGCGAGGAGGCGCCCCGGGCCAATGGGCTCGGCCTGCTTCCGGGCCTCGTCCGCCGGCTCGGGCCGGGCGTGAAGGTGCCTCACATGGGTTGGACGAAGGTGCAATCCACCTATGCCCATGCCGGCGTGCCCGGCCTGGAGGGTCAGTGGCTCTACTTCGTGCACAGTTACGCCCTCGACGTCGGCCCGGAGACGCTGGGTATCGCCACCCACGGCCGCCCCTTCACGGCCGTCACCGCCCGGGGCCGGGTCCTGGGCTTCCAACCCCACCCGGAGAAGAGCGGCCCCGCCGGCCTGCGCCTCCTGAAGTCCGCCCTCGCCTGGATGGGCGAGACCACACCCAACGACCTCGGAACGATCCAATGATCCAGCTCATCCCCTCCATGGACCTGCTCGGCGGCCGCATCGTGCGGCTGCGGCACGGGGACCGCGCCCAGGTGACCTTCTACGACCTTGATCCCCTCGCCTGGATGGAACGACTCGTGGCGGCGGGGGCCACCCGCATCCACCTCGTGGACCTGGATGGCGCCTTCGGGGAGACCCGCCAGGCCCGGGCCTTCGCCGGCTACCCCACCCGCTTCCCCGGAGTCCGGTTCCAACTGGGGGGCGGCCTCCGCAGCCGCGGCGCCCTCCAGGAGGTGCTGGACCTCGGCTTCGATGCCGTGGTGGGGACCCTCGCAGCCGAGCGGCCCCGTGAGCTGGTAGGCCTAGATCCGGCCCGCATCATCGCCGCCCTGGACCTCAAGGGTCGCCAGGTGGTCACCCGCGGGTGGACCGCCGAATCGGCGTGTGAATCCACCGATGTCTTCGAGTCCCTGCTCACCTATGGGTTCAACCGCGCCCTCGTCACTGATGTGGCCCGGGACGGCACGCTGGAGGGCCCTGGCCTGGAAGCCCTGGCCTTCGTGGCCCGGGAGGGCTTCCAGGTGCAGGCCAGCGGCGGCCTGCGGGACCTGGAGGATCTGGGGACGCTGGCCGGGATCCCCAACGTGGTCGGCGCCATCTCCGGCAAGGCCCTCCTGGAGGGCCGCCTCGACCTTGCCGCGCCGGCCACCCGTGCCGCCCTGGGAGGTGCCTGATGCCGGCCAAGCGCGTGATCCCCTGCCTGGATGTGAAGGATGGCCGCGTGGTGAAGGGCGTCCAGTTCAAGGAGCTGCGCGACCTCGGCAGCCCCGTGGAATTGGCCACCCGATACGACGAGGCCGGTGCCGACGAACTCGTGTTCCTGGACATCGCCGCCACCCTGGAGTCCAGGGGTACGCAGGAGACCTGGGTCCGCGAGGTGGCCCGCACCCTCTCCATCCCCTTCACGGTGGGCGGCGGGGTGCGCTCCGTGGAGGATGTGCGTCGCTTGCTGCGGGCCGGGGCCGACAAGGTGGCCATCAACAGCGCCGCCCTGGAACGCCCCGAGCTCATCTGGGAGGCCGCCGAGATCTTCGGCCGCCAGTGCGTGGTGCTGGCGGTGGACGTGGCGCGGGACCCCGAACTGGGCTGGCGCGTCTTCAGCCATGGGGGCAAGCGCCCCACGGACCGCGCGGCGTCCGAGTGGCTCACCTGCGCCGCCACGGAGCTGGGGGCGGGCGAAGTCCTCCTTACCTCCATCGATCGCGACGGCACCTTGGCGGGCTTCGACCTGGACCTGCTGGACCACATGGCCAGCCTGCCCGTTCCCGTCATCGCGAGCGGTGGGGCCGGCACCCTCCAGGATTTCGCCGATGCCCTCACCCACGGCGCCGATGCGGTGCTGGCGGCCACCCTCTTCCACGAAGGCACCATCGCCATCCCCGACCTCAAGACCTTCCTCGCCGATTCCGGCTTCGAGGTGCGCCCATGCTGAATCCCGACGAACTCCGCTTCGACGCCCAGGGCCTCATCCCCGGCATCGTGCAGGCGCCCTCGGGCGAGGTCCGCATGCTCGGCTGGCTCAATGCCGAGTCCCTGCGGATCACGCAGGAGTCCGGCTTCGTCACCTTCTGGAGCAGGTCCCGCCAGGCGTTGTGGACCAAGGGGGAATCCAGCGGGAACCGCCTGAAGGTGGTGGCCCTCGTCGCCGATTGCGATGCGGACACGCTGCTGATTACGGCGGAGCCCGAAGGTCCCACCTGCCACCGCGGCACCGCCACCTGCTTCGGGGAAGGCCAGGTCGAGGGCATCCCCTTCCTCGGAACGCTGGAGCGCATCCTGCAGCGTCGCCGCGCCGAGGCCGATTCCCAGGGCAGTTACACCCAGAAGCTCTTCGCCCAGGGCATCGACCGCATCGCCAAGAAGGTGGTGGAGGAGGCGGGCGAGGTCGTCCTGGCAGCAAAGAACGCCGTCCCCGGCGACGGCGCCGCCCGCGAGGAATTCCTGGGGGAGGCCGCCGACCTCATCTTCCACCTGCACATGCTGCTGCTGGACCGCGGCTGCACCCTGGCCCAGGTGACGGAAGTGCTCGCCCGCCGCCACGCCGCCCGCACCGACACCCCGTCCGCCTGAGCGCCCCATGCCCACCCACACACCCCACTTCCCCGATCTGCTGTTCGCCCCAGCCGCCCGCCTCCGCACCTGGGAGAGCGCCCTCATGGGCCTGCTCCGGGCCGATGGCTACCGGGAGCTGCACCCTTCGCTCATCCTCCGGGAGCCGCTTGAGGACGGCAGCGTCGCCTCGCCCTTCGTGCAGTTCTTCGATGGCCCCGAGCGGGTGGCCCTGCGCAGTGACTTCACCCTGAGCCTCGCGCGCCTCCTCTCCTCCCGCTTCACGGAGCCACCCCCGCGCATCTGCTACGCGGGCGCCGTATTCCGGAGGCCCACCCAGCCCTGGGAGGCCGTGGAGCGCTTCGAGGTGGGCTGCGAGCGCCTCCACCTGGACCGCTCCGACGATGCCGACCTCGAGCTGGCCCGCCTGCTCATGGCCGTGCCCGGCGTGCTGGGCCTCAAGGGCGGCCTGCTCCAGCTGGGTCACGCCGCCCTCCTGCGCAAGCCCCTCGAGGCGGAAGGGGTATCCCCCGACCTCAAGGCCGCCGTGGTCTCCGCCATGAGCCGCCGGGCCCCCCATCGGCTCCGGGAGGCCCTGCGGGGCCATCCCGCGGAGGCCGCCCTCGGCCGCCACGCCGAGCTGCTGCTGGCGGAACCGGATGGCGATGCCGACCTGGCCCCCCTTGAGGCCAGCCCCTACGCCAACCTGCTCGCGGAGGAGCTCGCCGAACTGCGTCGCGCCGCCCGCAGCCTGTCGCCCATGCTTCCCGAGGGCCTCACCTTGCGCATCGATTGCGCCGACGTGGAGGGGCTCGACTTCTACACGGGCCCCACGCTCCGGCTGTGGACCATGGGAGCCCAGGCGGAGCTGGCCAGCGGCGGACGCTACGATCGCCTCTACCCCGACCTCGGTCGGCCTTGGCGGGCCGCGGGCTTCTGCGTGCGTCTGTCCCGCCTGCTCGACCTCGCAGACACCCGCCCCGACCTCTTCACGGAGCTGCCATGAGCCCCCTCCTCATCGCCCTGCCCAAGGGCCGCATCGGGGACGAGCTGGTGCCGCGCCTGCGAGGCACGGCCCTGGCCCTCGACGAGGCCGCGCTCAAGTCCCGCGTGCTCCACATCCCCACCGCCACGCCGGGCGTGGAAGCCCTCCTGCTCAAGGGTGCGGATCTGCCCCGTTACGTGGCGGCGGGTGTCGCCGCCTTGGGCGTCGTGGGCTCCGACACCCTCGACGAACTGGACGTGGACCTGCTGGAGCTGGCCGATCTGGGCTTCGGCGCCTGCCGCCTCTCACTCTGCGCTCCCCGGGGCACCACCCTGGAATCGCTCAGGTCGAAGCCCCACCTCCGCCTCGCCACCAAGTTCACGCGGGCCACGGAGGCGTGGCTCCAGCGGGAAGGCCTCGTGGCGGAACTCGTCCCCCTCCAGAGCAGCGTGGAGCTGGCCCCCCTCCTGGGGCTCGCCGATGCGATCGTGGACCTTGTGCAAACGGGCTCCACGCTCAAAGCCCACGACCTCCTGGAACTGGCCACCCTGGGTCACGCCTCCGCCCGACTGGTGGCCTCCCGGGGCGCCTTCCTGGCCGATCCGGCCCGCGTCCGGCCCCTGGCGCGGGTGCTGGAGGAGGCCCTGGGCGTACAATAGAGCCCATGCGCGACCTGTTCCTCCCCCTCCCCGATGAAAGCCGCCTCTGGGTCCGGGCCCTGGATCGCCCCCTGGATCCCGAAGGTCGGCGCCGCCTGGAAGCCGGGCTCACGGAGGTGCTGGGGAACTGGCGCCACAAAGGCCACGTGTACGAGGGGGCCTGGGAGATCTTAGAGGATCGCCTGCTCGCCGTGGTGGAGCCCAACATGGCCACCAACCCGAGCGGCTGCGCCATCGACGGCATGCTGCGAAAGGTGGACCGCCTCACGCAGGAGGCCGGCGCCGCCCTCATGGACGAAGATCAGGTGATCTTCCGAGTGGGCGGCCAGCTTCGCTCCATGCCCAAGGCCGAGGTGGGCGAACGCCTCGCGGATGGCACCCTCGGCGCCGAGACGCCCGTGCTCGACCTTGCCCTCTTCAACCTGGGCCAGCTGCGGCAGGGCCTGTTGGAGAAGCCCCTCGCCCGTACTTGGATCGGGCGCAAGTACAAGGTGGCCGTCGGCGCCTGACGCCAGCTCCAAATGCGAAGAGGGCCGCGGTCGCGGCCCTCTTCGATTCCATGATTCCTGACTAGAAGACAGGATCGCCGGGCTTGCGCTTCCAGGCTTCCTGGCGCTTGTTCTGGGAATCGGGCTTCGCGGCACCGGGCTTGGCGGCGGCCAGGGCGCTGATGAGGCTGCCGGAGAGGCCGGCGGCGACGGCCTTGGCGGCCTTGGGATCGGTGGTGGGCACCGCGGGGCTGGCGGGCTTGGCAGCTGCGGCCTGCACGGGAGCCTTCTTGTTCAGCTCCTTGAGGCGGCGCTCATGCCAGGCTTTGCGCTTGGGATCCACGGCCTTCTTCGCGCTCACGCGCTTGCCATGGAGAACCTTCTTGGGCTTCTGACGGTCTTCCCGGAGATCGGACTCGGGGTTGGACGCTGCTTCGAGGATCTTCGCCAGGTTCGCCAGGCTTCCCAGACCGCGCATGCTCATGCTGATGGTTGCTCCCAAGGGCGACGCGCCCAACTCCAGAGCGTAGCGCAGGAATGCTAGATTTCCCAAGGAGATTTGCGAAAGTCCCCTGGGAATTCGGTTCCCTCCGGCTCAGGGCCCCCGTTCCCGGGTTGAATGGAGGGATGCCCAGGCGATCCCGTCCATGAAGCTCCGAGCCCACCTGGAGGCCCTCAAGGCCCACTACGACCGGCCTGAGGCCCTGGTCCTGGACCCCCTCACCATCCCCCTGCGCTTCCCGGATCCCGCCGACCGGGAGCTGGTCGCCTGGGTGGCGGCCACCTTGGCCTATGGGAAGGTGGCGCCCATGATGCGCGCCATCGATGCCGCCCTGGCGCCCCTGGGCCCCGAACCGGCCCGGTGGCTCCGGGAGCGCACCGCCCCCCAGGTGGCGAAGGAGCTGCGGAAGGCCCTGAGTTCCTGGGTGTGGCGCTTCCACACGGCCGAAGACCTCATCCACTGGCTCCTGGCCTGGAAGCGCCTGGATGCCACCGGCGGACTGGAAGCCGCCTTCCGGCCCGAGGCCGGGGAGACCCCCGACGCGGCGCTGTCCCGCCTCGTGCAGCGCCTCCGCCGGGAGGGACCCGATACCTACGGTTTCCGGTTCTCCCTGCCCGACCCCGCCGAAGGCGGTGCCTGCAAGCGCTGGCGCATGTTCCTGCGCTGGATGGTGCGGCCCGGGTGGCCCGATCTGGGCGTGTGGAAAGGGCTGGAACCCGCAGCCCTGATCATTCCGCTGGACACCCACGTGGCCCGGACGGCGAGGTTCATCGGCCTCAGCGCCCGCACGACCCCCGATGGGCGCATGGCCCTGGAAGTCACGGAGGGGCTGAAAAAGGCGTGCCCCGAGGATCCCCTGACCTTTGATTTCGCCATCAGCCACCTGGGGATCCTGGGGGACTGCCCGGGGGTGAGGCATCGGACCGACTGCCGGCCCTGCCCGCTGTATGCGGTGTGCCGGGCGGGGAGATGAAGTTTGGGGGCTCGGTCCGGGTCCCTGTTAGCTGATCTTCCAAGTCTGCGAATCCGCTACGCGGCTTCGCAGGCTGCGGGGATTCCCTTTGCCGTCCAAGGCTGCCCCGCAGCCTTGGACACGCGCGGCGAAGCCGCGCTCCAGGCAAAGGGAGGGCCGGGCTTGCCACGGCACTCGGGGACTCGACTTAGGGCTGCTTCTTCCGACCTGACCCGGTTCGTCGCGACCCGATGCATGGGGCCCGGCTTCTGCCCAGAATACGGTCTACCTGACAAAAAGCCCAGTGCAAACCCTCGCCAAATCTGCATCTGCACATTTTTCTGAGTTTGTTAAGAATTGCGAAGATGGCATGGGTTGCCCCTTGACACCCCTACATCTTGGGGTGATTCTTTTCATCCGACACAATCCCTAGAGGTCCGGCGCCAACACCCCCAAGCAGTTGGGGCACTTGATCGTCGGCTCTGCTAGGGGCTGTGGCGCCCGCCTGCCTGTCACCACCCCACCACCCTCTCCTCCCGAGGCGCCCGCCATGAAGATCGCCCGTCACTTCACCCAGGCCGGACAGGACCCCCTGAAGGGGATCACCTTTGTTCCCCGTACCAGCCGCATCACGAAGCTGGACGGCAAGGTGGTGTTCGAAGCCAAGGACGTGATGGTGCCGGATTCCTGGTCCCAGGTGGCGGTCGACATCCTGGCCCAGAAGTACTTCCGCCGGAAGGGCATCGATGCCCAGAACGGCGGCGAGACGGACTCCCGGCAGGTCTTCCACCGCCTCGCCGGCTGCTGGCGCCACTGGGGCGAGACGAACGGCTACTTCGACACCGCCGAGGACGCCCAGGCCTTCTACGACGAGCTCACCTACATGCTCGCCAAGCAGATGTGCGCCCCCAACAGCCCCCAGTGGTTCAACACGGGCCTGCACTACGCCTACGGCATCTCCGGCCCCGCCCAGGGCCACTCCTACGTGGACCACCGCACCGGCGAGCTGCTGAAGTCCACCTCCGCCTATGAGCGGCCCCAGCCCCACGCCTGCTTCATCCAGAGCGTGGCCGACGACCTCGTGAACGAGGGCGGCATCATGGACCTGTGGACCCGTGAGGCCCGCATCTTCAAGTACGGCTCCGGCACCGGCTCCAACTTCTCCAAGATCCGCGGCTCCGAGGAGCCCCTCTCCGGCGGCGGCAAGAGCAGCGGCCTCATGAGCTTCCTCGCCGTGGGCGACAAGGCCGCCGGCGCCATCAAGTCGGGCGGCACCACCCGCCGCGCCGCCAAGATGGTCACCCTGGACCTGGACCACCCCGACATCGAGACCTTCGTGGACTGGAAGGTCCTCGAGGAGCGCAAGGTGGCCATGCTGGCCGCCGGCAGCCAGCTCATCCGCAAGCACTGGGACGAACTGTGCAAGGCCGTGGAGGGCTCCACCACCAAGGACGCCGACCCCAAGACCAACGAGGCCCTGAAGAAGGCTCTGGCCAAGGCCAAGCGTGAGGGCGTGCCCAGCGCCTTCCTCGCCCAGTGCATGGGCCGCCTCGTGGAAGGCGACTTCGCCCGCGACCTCGCCGGCTACGACACGAGCTGGGACGGCGAAGGCTACATGACCGTGGGCGGCATGAACTCCAACAACTCCGTGCGCGTGCCCGACGCCTTCATGCGCGCCCTGGAGATGGACGGGGACTGGGAGCTCATCCGTCGCACCGACGGCAAGCCCTCCAAGAAGCTCCGCGCCCGCGATCTCTGGCATAAGGTGAACTACGCCGCCTGGGCCTGCGCCGATCCCGGCCTGCAGTTCGACACCACCATCAATGACTGGCACACCTGCCCCGCCGACGGCCGCATCAACGCGAGCAACCCGTGCTCCGAGTACATGTTCCTGGATGACACCGCCTGCAACCTGGCGTCCCTGAACCTGTGCACCTTCCTCACGGCCGACGGCGGCTTCGACCTCGAGGGTTACCGCCACGGTATCCGCCTCTGGACCATCGTCCTCGAGATCAGCGTGCTCATGGCCCAGTTCCCCAGCGAGGCCATCGCCAAGCTGAGCTACGAGTTCCGCACCCTGGGCCTCGGTTACGCCAACCTCGGCGCCATGCTCATGCGCATGGGGATCCCCTACGACAGCCTCGAGGGCACCCAGTGGTGCGCTGCGCTGACGGCCATCCTCACGGGCGATGCCTACGCCGCCTCCGCCGAGATGGCCCGGGAGCAGGGCCCCTTCCCCGGCTACGCCAAGAACGCGGACAATATGCTGCGCGTGATCCGCAACCACCGCCGCGCCGCCTACAACGCCCCCGCCGCCGAGTACGAGCAGCTCTCCGTGGTGCCCCAGGGCCTCACCGGCCAGGGCGTGCCCAAGCGCATCACCGAGGCCGCCCGCGAGAGCTGGGACACGGCCCTCACCTACGGCGAAGCCTGGGGCTACCGCAATGCCCAGACCACCGTGCTGGCGCCCACCGGCACCATCGGCCTGCTCATGGACTGCGACACCACCGGTGTCGAGCCCGACTTCGCCCTCGTGAAGTTCAAGAAGCTGGCCGGCGGCGGCTACTTCAAGCTCGTGAACTCCGCCATCCCCGAAGCCCTGATGCGGCAGGGCTACACGCCCACCCAGATCAAGGACATCGAGCGCCACGTGGTGGGCTGGCAGGAGATCACCGACGAGACCCCCGGCATCACCCGCACCATGCTCCTGCAGAACGGGTGGACGGAGGATGAGATCGCCTCCATAGAGGCCCAGCTCCCCACCGCCTTCGACCCCTCTTACGTGATCGACCAGGAGCGCCTGAAGAAGCACTTCGTGCAGGACCGCATCGACGCCTTCATGGCCGCCCTCACCGGCACCATGACCGTGGAAGGCGCGCCCCACCTCCGCGACGAGCACCTGCCCATCTTCGACTGCGCCAACAAGTGCGGCCGCACGGGCAAGCGCTTCATTGCCCCCATGGGTCACCTGCGCATGATGGGCGCCGCCCAGCCCTTCCTTTCCGGCGCCATCTCCAAGACCATCAACCTCCCCGTGGAGAGCACCGTCGAGGACATCGCCAAGATCTACGAGGCCTCCTGGCAGCTCATGCTCAAGGCCGTGGCCCTCTACCGCGACGGTTCCAAGATGAGCCAGGCCATGGCCACCAACCTGGACCTGCTGGAAGGCGCCGACACCCTCACGGACGAGAGCGCCACCCAGGCCGAGAAGACCCCCGTGGTCGCCCAGGCCCTCACCCAGCAGCTCGTCCGCAGCTACCGCAAGAAGCTCCCCAACCGGCGCGGCGGCTACACCCAGAGCGCCACCGTCGGCGGCACCAAGCTGTACCTCCGCACCGGCGAGTACGAGGACGGCCAGCTCGGCGAGATCTTCATCGACATCCACAAGGAGGGCGCCGCCTTCCGCTCCCTGCTCAACTGCTTCGCCATCGCGGTGAGCATGGGCCTGCAGCACGGCGTGCCCCTCGAGGAGTTCTGCGAGGCCTTCCTCTTCACCCGCTTCGAGCCCAACGGCATGGTCATGGGCTCCGACACCATCAAGCTCAGCACCTCCATCATCGACTTCATCTTCCGCGAGCTCTCCATCTCCTACCTGGGCCGCTACGACCTGGCCCACGTGGACGC
>DATFAX010000095.1:0-9178 GCA_035254125.1 Holophagaceae bacterium
CAGGTAGAACAGGTAGGCTTCGCGATAGGCCTGTTTCCATCCATCACCGGAGGCCTGCTTGAGGAGGTTCGTCGCGGGGTTCAGGAAGGTGGCCTTCGCCTCGGCTTCCCGCCGTTCCCGGGCGCTGGCGGCGAGGGATTCACGGGCCCGGTCCAGGGCCTTGAAATAGAGACGACCCAGGAGGAAGCCCAGACTCTCCGCCGCTTCCGGCGTGCGGAAGCCCTTGGCCCAGGCGGCTTCGAGGTAGGGGCGTGCGCCGTCATCATCGCCCAGGGATTCCAGACCCTTGCCCACGACGTAGAGGCTTGCGGGCGAGAGCTCATGCATGGGTCGGGACCGGAGCTGCTCCACCTGGCTGCGGATGCCCGCCAGGACGGGCTTCTGATCGAAGGCGGGCGAGAGGTAGGCCATGCGCAGCGAGTTGGCCATCCCCTCGGCCAGGGACCCCATGCGTGCCGCCTCCAGGGATTGGGTGCGTGAGCGGAAAGAGGTCCATCCTGCGAAGGCCAGCGCCCCCATCGCCAGGGCCCCGACGCCGCCGAGGACCCGGGCGGGGATCGGATAGCGGCGGGCCCAACGGCCCCCCCGCTCCAGCAGCCCCATGGACCGCGCCTGGATGGGCTCCCCGCGCAGCACGCGGTCGAGGTCCTCGGCGAAGGCCTCCGCCGTGGCATAGCGCCGGGTGGGGTCCTTCTCCATGGCCTTGGCCACGACCACGGAGAGATCCTTGGGGAGCTTGAGGTCCAACGCTGAAAGCGGCCTGGGATCCTCCTGCAGGATGCGGCGCAGGAAATCGCCTGGATGCAGTTCCCCACCCGGGGTGGCACCGTGCAGATCCTGGGTGCTCTGGGCTCCGGCCGTCGGGCTCTGGGAGGGCCTGAAGGGCGGGTGCCCCGTGAGGACCGCGTAGAGCGTGGCCCCAAGACCATAGATGTCCGCGCGGAAATCCACGGGCGCGCTGCCCAGCACCTGCTCCGGGGCCATGAAATCCACGGTGCCCACCAGCAGTCCGGAGCGCGTGAGACCCCCCTCCTCATCCCGGGCGAGGCCGAAATCCGAGAGCCGCGCCTGGGGCCCTTCGTCGGTGTCTTCCACCAGGATGTTGGCGGGCTTCACATCGCGGTGGACGAGGCCCGTCCGGTGGGCCGCGCCGAGGCCGCGGGCCGCCTGCACGGCGAGCCCGACCTTGGCCTTCCAATCCGATCCTCCCCCCAGGTCCGCAAAGGTCCGCCCCTCCACCAGCTGCATCACGATGCAGGGGCGGCCCTCCAGGGAGCCCGTGTCGTGCACGCGCACCACGTGGGGGTGTTCCACCCGGGCCTGAAGGCGGGCCTCCAGCAACAGGCGCTCGGCCTCCTTCGGGTCTCCCCCCTTCACGAACTTCACGGCCACCGGCCTTTCCAAGGCCGCATCCCAGGCCCGGTGCACCTCGCCCATGCCACCCACCCCGAGGGTGCCCTTCAGGGTGACGCGACCATCCAGGGGCGAGAGGGGCAAACTCATACGGGTTCCTTCAAGGCCGCGGCCATCCGGAGGGCCACTTCCTCCAGCTCCGGTTCCGAATAGTTGGAGAAGCCAATGCGCAGGCCCTGGACGGCGCTGCCATCAAAGGAGAAGTGGCGGCCGGAACGGAAGGCCACGCCGCCCTCCAGGGCTCGTGCCGCCCAACGGTCCACATCGATGCCTTCGGCCACTTCGGCCCAGAGGGCGAGGCCCCCTTCCGGCACCTTGAAGGTGAGCACATCGCCCAGGTGACGGCGCAGGGACTCGCAAAGCGCATCGCGCCGCTTGCGGTAGGTGAGGTGCATGCGGTTGAGGTGGCGCAGGATCTCGCCATCGTCGATGAGCTCCGCGAAGGCCCGCTCCAGAACCATGTCGCCCTGGCGGTCCAGGGCCTGGCGTAGGGCCGTCATGCGCTTCACCAGCGGCAGGGGCCCATGCACGAATCCCAGGCGCAGGTTGGGGCTAAAAATCTTGCTGAGGGTGCCCACGTGGACGACGACCCCCCCTGGATCCGCCGCCGCCAGGGGGGCCAGGACCCGCCCCTCGAATTGGAACTCGGTGTCCTGCGCGTTCTCCAGCACGGCGAAGCGGTGCTCCCGGGCCAGGGCCATGAGCCGCATGCGGCGCTCCGGCGAGAGTGGCACGAGGGTGGGGTAGTGCCGATCCGGCGTGATGAATACCGCGCGCAGGGGTTCAAAGCGCAGCAGCTCCGCCAGGGCTTCCACGCGCAGGCCGTTGGCGTCCACCGGGATGGGCAGGCTGCGCGCCCCGGCTTGGGCGAAGGCCTCCCAGGCGCCCCGGTGGCCCAGGGCCTCTACGCCCACGCCATCTCCGGGGGTCATGAGCGCCTGAGCCGCGAGGAAAAGGGCCATCTGGCTGCCGCGGGTGATGAGGATCTGGTCTGGCTGGGCCGGAATGCCCCGGGTGGAGGCGAGCATTCGGGCCAGGGATTCCCGCAGCTTGGGGTGCCCTTGGGGATCTTCGATGAGCAGGTTGGCCTGCGCATTCAAGGTGAGTGCGCGGCGGTAGGCCCGAGCCAGCTCGGCACCGGGCAGCAGGCGTGGATCCGGCAGACCGCTGGCCACCTTCAGGAGGCTGCCTGGGGCCGCCCCGGCTTCGGGATCCACGGGGCCCGGCAAGTCAAAGCCCATGGCGGGCGCCGCCGCCGCTTCCCCGGGCACCCGGTGCGGGGGCTCCGGGGCCACCACACTGCCTTCCCCCGGGGTGGAAACGACCCACCCTTCGGCCTGCAGCTCCCGGTACGCCGCCATGACCGTATTCCGGCTCACGCCGAGTTGCTCACCCAAAGTACGGTAGCCCGGCAGCACATCACCGGGATTCAAGCGCCCCCGGCCGATCTCCCGCATGAGGGAGTGGGCGATCTGCAGGTACACCGGTTCCGAGCTACCCGGATCCAGGAACAAGGTGGGCTTCCAGACGCTCACGGGCGCTTCCCCCTTGGGGAACGCCTCCGGCGTGCCCACGGACCCGGGCTGCGGAGAAGAGACGGTGGGGTTGGGAGCATCATGGGGGGGTGGCCTCACGATAGCCCCAATCACCTCCTCCCTCCAAGGTGGGTTCCCCGCTCCGAGCTTCACCTTGGCCACGGCCCTCTCCTTCATTGCAAACGGGGGCCCGAGGGCCCCCGCACCGTTCCGAATCCGGTTATTGCTTGGCATGCCCCAGCCAACCCGTGGCCACGAAGTCGTTGGAGTTGTTGGTGTAGAGGAGCCCGCTATTGAAGCTGGCCTGGTGTTCCTGCACTGCGGCGGGCTTGGAATAGCGAGTGGTGACTCCACCGCAGTTGGAGTAGTCGTCGTAGAGGGTGGTGCAGTTGAGGATGATCTTCCCCGAGCTGCTGGAGAAGGTGCCGGCATGGAAGGCCACCACCTGCGAGAAGCTGATGCAGGAGCTCTGGTTGTGGTAGATGAGGGAGTACGTGAAGGTTCCGTTGGCGTTGAAGGTGTAGAAGCTTCCGTACTCACCGCCCACGGAGATGTACTGCCAGCTGCCCACAAGGGCCGGATCGAAGGCGGCGCCGGAGGCCGTGACCGTGACGGAGGCATGCACGCTTCCCCGGGTGGCCGTGATGGTGGCGCTTCCCGCCGCGAGGGCGGTGACGACGCCGCTGCCGTTCACCACTGCCACGGAGGGGTTGCTGGTCGTCCACGTGAGGGCCGAATCATAGGGGGTGGTGGCGGGTCCGCTGGACCAGTTCGCGGTGGCCGTGAGGTCCAGGGTCCCTCCCACGCTCATGGCACCGCCCGCAGGTGAAAGGCTGATGGAGGTCAGCGTGGGGGAGGAGCCGGACACCGTGATGACCGCGGAGGCCGAGTGGCCGTTGAGGGAGGCGGTGATTGTGGCGCTGCCCGCCGCCTGGCCCGTTACGATGCCCATGGCATCCACGGTGGCGACGGCGGGGTTGCTGGAGACCCAGGCCACGCGGGAGGCGTAGCCCGAGCTGCCCGTGCCATTGGACCAAAGGGCATCGGCGGCGAGGGAGAGGATGTTCCCCACGCCGACGGTACCGGACGTGGGACTCACCGCCAACCCGGTGAGCGTCACGGTGGAGGAGGTGACCACCACGCTCACGGTGGCCTGCACGCCGTCCTTGGCGGCGCGGATGCTGGTGGAGCCCGCCGCCAGGGCGGTAACGACGCCCGTGCCGCTCACGGAAGCCACGGATGGGGTCAGCGAGGTCCAGGTGAGCTGGTCGTCGGCGGCGGTGGAGGTGGTGCCGTCCGCGAATTTCAAGGTGGCCTGCAGATCTGCGGTCATCCCCAGGTTGAGGATGGGGGTCGCCGGAGACAGGGAGATGCTGCTGAGGGCCGGGCCGGCGGGAGTGGACGCGGCGCTGCCGCCCCCACCACCGCCGCAGGCTGCCGCAAGGGCGACCAGGGTGGAGACGAGCAGGGCCCGGAAGCGGGGCCTGGAGGGGGTTCGGAGTCGGGACATGGGGCACCTCGGGGGGATGTCCCAGCTTTCGACCCAGGCCGCCTTCGGCACAGGCACGCTTTCCAGAAGGGAGGTGGGCCACCCCCTCAGGCAGCCGTCGGCGTCCCCGGCACCACGCGCCGGAGCAGGGTCTGCCCCAGGAGCAGGAGCCCCAGCAACCCCGCGCAGAAGGCCAGGCGGTAGTCCCAGTTCCCCTGGAAGCGCCCCGTGAGCAGGTCCAACCGGTGATGGGCCAGGTTCACGTTGAGCGAGGCGGGCGTGAGGTAGTGGCTGGGCGGCACGAGGGCCACGAACATGGCGAGGGCCAGGAAGGCCGAGGCCCGAGGCAGGCCCCGGCCCCGCAGCCCCAGGTAGGCCAGGGTGGGCGGGAGGGTGTGCACGGCCACGGAGGTCCAGCCGGGGAAGGCCCAGCCCCGGGCGGCGATGCCTGCGATCCAGCCCGGCTCGCCCACGCAGAGGTGCCACACGAGGGCGAGGCCCATGCCCGGGGCCCAGTCGCACCAGAGGGCGGCCACGAGGATGAGGCTGCTCACGTTGCAGGCCCAGAGCAGCTCCGGCAGGGTGCCGAGCTGCACCTTCACCAGGGTGTGGGCCCCGAGGACGGTCAGGAGGAGGAGGGAGGCGAGTTGGCGTTCCATACGTTCACGAATGGATAAGCATACGGCGCCGGATGGATCCCGCAAGCCCCCCCCGGGCGGGATTTATTCCGCCTGGGGCTTGGCCGTCTCACCCAGGTGCCGTGCCAGGTCCCCCTCGTAGATCTCCAGGGTGGTGGCATGGCCGATGAGGACCCGGACGAGCACCCGGAAGGGCACGCCCACCCAGCCTTCCTCCGTGATGCGCAGCCGGGTGCCCGCCCCCTCGGGGGCCAGTTCGTAAGTCCAGGTGCCGCCGAAGCGCGCCTGGTCCACGATGCGGCGCACCAGGCGCGAAGGGGCGGTGGACTCGAGGGTCATGTAGGCGATGCGCTGGCCCTTGCTGCCGCGATCCTCCCACACGGGGTGGCCGTCGCGATCCGCGAGGCGCACCGTCTCCGCGAGGCCGGGCCGCCAGGTGGGGTCCTTGGCGTGATCGCTGACCAGCGCCCACACGCGGTCGGGTGGGGCCTGCAGGTGGAGCACGCGGCTGACGCGATGCTCCCGGGGGAGGAAGAAGCCCGCGAGGGCCACAAGGAGGGCCAGCACGAGGGGTGCGGCCAGGATGCCGACGATGATCTTCAGGAGGGTGCGCATGCCCTCGAGGCTATCAGCCCTCGGCGGCCAGCTTGTAGAGCTCCGAGGCGCTCACGCCCAGGTGCTTGGCCAGGGGCTTCACCGCCTCGCGCAGGGTCATGCCCCCTTCCCGGGCGGCGGCGAGGTAGGCACGGGCCCAGGGCGGCAGCTCGCCTTCGAACTGCGCCTCGGCCTCGGTGACCGTGCGCTTGGCATCCGCCCCCGCCAGCACGAGCACCATCTCGCCCCGGCTCTCCCCGCGGAGCTGCTGCTTCACTTCGGCTGGAGTGCCGCGGTACCAGCTCTCGTGGAGCTTCGTCAGTTCCCGGCCCAGGGCGATCTCGCGGTCAGGAAGGAGCTCTTCCAGCTCATCCAGGGTTTCGTGGATGCGGTGGGGCGTCTCGAAGACCACCGTGGTCTCCTCCCGGCCCCCCAGCTTCTTGATGAAGGTGCGCCGGGGCTCCGAGCGGGAGGGCAGGTAACCCATGAAGCTGAACACGTGGCAGGGCAGACCCGAGGCCACCACCGCCAAGAGCACGGCCGAAGCCCCGGGAAGCACGGTGACCTTGGCACCGCCCTCCCGGGCGATGCGGGCGATCTCGAAGCCGGGGTCATTGATGCCGGGCATGCCCGCGTCGCTGCAATAGGCCACGGTCTGGCCGTTCACCAGGGCCGACGTCACCCGATCGAAGGCTTCCATCCCCGCATGGTCGTCGAACCGCTGCAGGGGTTTTTCCAGACCCAGGTGCTTGAGCAGGCCGCCGGTGCGGCGGGTATCCTCGCAGGCCACCAGGTCCGCCCCCGCCAAAGCCTCCTTCGCCCGCTCCGTGAGGTCGCCGAGGTTGCCGATGGGGGTGGGGACGAGGATCAGATGGCCGGCCATGGGCTCATTCTCGCAGGGATGCCGGGGGCTAGGTCACCCGTTCCAGCTGCTTCCGGGAGCCGATGAAGCGGCTGTAGGCCACCCCCAGGTGGTACCAGTGCAGGTAGAAGGCCTCGAAGCAGGCGCGGCCCACCCAGCCCCGGCTGCCCCGGGTGGGCGGGGCGTCCACGGCGGGGCTGCAGCGCACCTGGAGGTTCAGGCCCCGGGCCATGGCGCCAGCCCGGGCCAGGTGCAGGGGGTCGGAGACGATGAGCAGCTCCCGCCAGCCCCGGGCGTTCATGAGGTCGCGTACGTAGAAGAGGTTCTCCAGGGTGTGCTGGCTTTTGTCCTCGGCGTGGAGGGATTCTGGATCGAAGCCCCGGGCCGTCAGCCAGGCGACGCCCGCCTCGGCCTCGCTGCGGCTGGCCGTGCCCGTGAGGCCCCCGGCCACGATGATGCGGGGTGCGAGGCCCGCCCGCCACAGGCCCTCGGCATGGGCGAGGCGGGCCTCGAAGACCTCGGTGAGGTCATCGCCCTTCAGTTTCCGCCCCAGGACGAGGATGGCATCCGCCGCATGGGGGGCATCGCCCTCCACCCGGTCCAGCACCTCCCGGAGGCGCAGGAGCACGGGCACCAGGGTCAGTCCGGACACCAGGGCCATGGCCAGGGACACGAAGCCCCCGGGGCCCAGCTTCTGCCAGAAGCTGGACCGCGCGGGGGCGGTGTAGGGCGTGGATTCCATCCAGGGCCCGATTAGACGCTGGCGCGCTTCTCGGCCTTCTTGCGGTCGCTCTCGGAGAGGATGCGCTTGCGCATGCGGATGAAGTTCGGAGTCACTTCCACGAGCTCGTCGTCCTCGATGTACTCGAGGGCCTGCTCCAGGGTGTGCTCCCGGGGCGGGGTGAGGCGGGTGGCCTCATCGGCGCCGGAGGAGCGCATGTTCGTGAGCTTCTTGCCCTTGGCGATGTTCACCACGAGGTCGTTCTCGCGGGCGTGCTCGCCGATGATCATGCCCTCGTAGCACTTCGTCTGGGGGTGGATGAAGATGATGCCGCGGTCCTCGAGGTTCATGAGGGCGAAGCCCACGCTCTCGGCCTGCTCCATGGAGATGAGCACGCCGTTCTTGCGGCCGGGCAGCTCCCCCTTGTAGGGGCCGTAGTGGCTGAACAGGGCGTTGAGGATGCCCTCGCCGCGGGTGTCCGTCATGAATTCCGAGCGGTAGCCGATGAGGCCGCGGGAGGGGATCTTGAAGTGCAGGCGCACGCGGCCCATCTCGTTGGCCATGTCCTGCATCTCGGCCTTGCGCTGGCCCAGCTTGTCCATGACCACGCCCATGTAGGTCTCGGGCACGTCCACGGTGATGTCCTCGTAGGGCTCTTCCTTCTCACCGTTCTCGTTGGTGTGGATGATCACCTCGGGGCGGCTCACGCAGAGTTCGAAGCCCTCGCGGCGCATGGTCTCGATGAGCACGGAGAGGTGCAGCTCGCCGCGGCCGCTCACCTTGAAGGAGTCGGGGCTGTCCGTGTCCTCCACGCGCAGCGCCACGTTGTGCTGGAGCTCCTTCTGCAGGCGCTCGCGGATGCGGCGGCTCTGCACGTGCTTGCCGTCCTGGCCGGCGAAGGGGCCCGCGTTCACCATGAACATCATCGAGATGGTGGGCTCGTCGATGTCCACGTATTCCAGGGCGCGGGGGTTGGCAGCGTCGGCGATGGTCTCGCCCACGCGGATGTCGGCGATGCCCGCGATGGCGACGATCTCGCCGGCGCTGGCCTCCTGGAGGTTGACGCGGGTCAGGCCTTCGAATCCGTAGAGCTGGGTGATCTTCTGCGGCTGCACGGTGCCGTCGCGCTTCACGAGGCCCACCTGGTCGCCCACGTGGAGGCGGCCGTTGACGATGCGGCCGATGCCGATCTGGCCCACGAAGTCGCTCCAGTCCATGAGCGTGACGAGCATCTGCAGGGGCGCGTCGGGGCTGCCGGTGGGATGGGGGCAGTGCTTGACGATGGTGTCGAAGAGCGGGTCCAGGTTCTCGCTGGCATCGTTCATGTCCAGCATGGCGTAGCCCTGCTTGGCGCTGGCAAAGACGCAGGGGAAGTCCAGCTGCTCCTCCGTGGCGCCCAGCTCGATGAGCAGGTCGAAGACTTGGTCCTGGGACCAGAGCGGGCGGGCGCCGGGGCGGTCCACCTTGTTGATGACGACAATCGGGCGTAAACCGAGCGCCAGGGCCTTGCGGGTGACGAACTTGGTCTGGGGCATGGGGCCGTCGAAGGCGTCCACCACCAGCAGGACGGAATCCACCATGGAGAGCACGCGCTCCACCTCGCCGCCGAAGTCGGCGTGGCCGGGCGTGTCCACGATGTTGAAGCGGTAGCCGCCCCAGTGCAGGGAGGTCGTCTTGGCCAGGATGGTGATGCCGCGCTCGCGCTCCTGGTCGTTGCTGTCCATGGCCCGTTCCTGGACCCGCTGGTTGTCCCGGAACATGTGGGCGCCCTTGAACAGGGCGTCTACGAGGGTGGTCTTGCCATGGTCGACGTGGGCGATGATGGCGATGTTGCGGATCTTCTCGAGCGAGGTCATCGGGCTCCCGGCAGTCCAGGCACAAGCCCGGCAGAACCTTTGATTTTACCAGACGCGAGGCTGATTTCCG
>DATFAX010000096.1:0-51068 GCA_035254125.1 Holophagaceae bacterium
GTGGGTGACCCGCTTGTCCGTGGCCACTTGGGCGAGCTGCTCCTTCATTTGCCCCATGCCGGGCATCATGCCGAGGATCTTCTGCATGGAGCCCAGCTTCTTCACCTGCTGGAACTGCTTGCGCATGTCCTCCAGGGTGAATTGGTTCTTGGCGAGGCGCTGAGCCATCTGCTCGGCGTCCTTCTCGTCGATGCGGTCCTTGGCGTGCTCGATGAGGGAGAGCACGTCGCCCATGCCCAGGATGCGCTGGGCCATGCGGTCGGGGTGGAAGCGCTGGAAGTCGTCCAGCTTCTCGCCTTCGCCCACGAACTTCACGGGACGGCCCGTCACTTCCTTGATGCTGAAGGCGGCGCCGCCGCGGGTATCGCCATCGGCCTTGGTGAGCACGACGCCCGTGATGGCCAGCTTCTCGTGGAAGGCCGAGGCCGAGCGCACCGCGTCCTGGCCCGTCATGGCATCGGCGACGAAGAGGATCTCGCTGGGGTCGCAGGTGGCCTTGATCTTCGCGAGCTCCTCCATGAGCTGCTCGTCGAGGTGCAGGCGGCCGGCGGTGTCGAGGATGACCGTGTCCCAGCCCTTGAGCTCCGCCTCCTTCACCGCCGCCTTGCAGATGGCCACGGGATCCTTCTCTTCCGTGCGGAAGGAGGGCACCCCGGCGTCCTTGGCCACCACGTGGAGCTGCTCGATGGCGGCGGGGCGGTAGACGTCGGCGGGCACGAGCAGAGGGCTGCGGCCGGCCTTCTTGAGGAACTTGGCCAGCTTGCCGCTGGTGGTGGTCTTGCCGGCGCCCTGGAGGCCCACCATCATCACCACCGTGGGGCCCTTGGCGGCGTAGGTCAGGGGATGCTCATCCACCTGGCCGCCCATGATGGCCGTGAGCTCCTGGTGCACGATGTCGATGAAGGCCTGGGCGGGGTTCAGTCCCTCCAGCACCTCCTTGCCCAGGGCCTTCTCCTTGACCCGGTTCAGGAAGGTGCGGGCCACCTGCACATGGACGTCCGCCTCGAGCAGGGCCATGCGCACCTCGCGCAGGGCGGCCTCGATGTTGGATTCCGTGAGCTTGGAATGACCCCGGAGGGTCTTCATGGCTTTGGAGAGTTTGTCGGAGAGCGAATCGAACATGGAGGTCCCGGGCCATGGAAGGCCAATCGACCATTCTACCGGCCCGGTAGGGTCGCGGCGAGGCGGCAGGAGGTCAGGGCAGGTTCAGCCGGTGCAGGAAGGCCGCAAACCGGGGGTCGCTCCGCAGGGAGGCCAGGCCCGGGTCCTGGTAGGCCCACACCAGGTAGGGGCTGTTGCGGATCAGGGCCCGGTCCAGGCAGTCGAAGGCCTCATCCGGGTGGCCCAGGGCCGTGTGGGGGTAGGTTTCGAAGTAGGGGTCCCCATCCTCGGCCCGCTCCCATTCCCGGGCGGCCTTTACCCGCTGCATCCAATACCCTTTGGCGCCACCCCGGGCGTAGGCGCCGCGCAGGGCGCGGGCGACTTCCGCGAGGGACGCATCGCCCTGGGCCTGGCGTTCGGCCACCCGGAGGGCCGCTTCCAGATCGCCTCGGCTTTCGTGGAAGGCCCTGAGGCGGTCCGTGGCGGAGGTGAAATGGGAATCCAGCTCCAGGATGGACTGGAAGGCGGCCAGGGCCTCGGATTCCCGCCCGGCCCAGGCCAGGGCCACGGCGAGGTTGGTGCGGACCTGCAGGTTGAGGGGTTCCAGGGCCACGGCCCGCTCGAGCCAAGTCAGGGCCTCCTCATGGCGGCCGAGGCAGCTGAGGAAGAAGCCGAACCAGTGGAGGTGGGTGGGGTCCGAGGCCGAGGGGCTCCCCGGCTCGAGCCCCTTGCGGAACAGGGCTTCCGCCTCCTTCCACCGGTGCTCGTAGCGGAAGAGGAGGTAGGCCTCCACCACGGTGGTCGCGGGATTGGAGGGATCCACCCGCTGGAGGTCCCGGAGGGTGGCGCGGGTCCGCTCGAGGGTCTCGGCGGGCGTGGCGTTGCTGAAGACAGCCCCGAGGGCCTGGCATTCCGCCAGCGCGACGTAGGCCTCGGCGTAGGTCGGGTCCAGGGCGATGGCCTGGTGCAGGGCGGCCTCGGCCTTGAGGAGGTTGGCCCGGCTCCGGCGGTTCCAGTGGTGGCGTCCTTCGAGGTAGCTGCGCCGGGCCTCGCTGCGGCGCTCCCCCTCTACGGCGGCGGGCCCCCGGGCGCGGATCAGGTGCAGGGTGGACCAGACGCCCAGGCCCAGCACCGAGAGGAGGCCGGCGCCGAACAGTGCGGGCATCATCCGGGAGCGGCGGGGCCCCCGGGGCTCGGGCGCCAGGTGGGTGGGCATGCGGCCCTGGGCGAGGACCGCCAAGGCCGCCCGAAGGGACTCGTCGGGAGGATCCGCGAGGTGGCGGGTCAGCACGCGGCCCAGGGCCCGCAGGTCCTCGGCGGGATCCTCCGCCTCGGGGAAGGGGAGGGCGAAGTCCTGGAGGAGCACGCCGAGGCCGGGAACCTCCACGAGGCTGGTGGCCTCCACGGCGCCATGGACGATTCCTGCCTCGTGGGCAGCGGCCAGCGCCGCGGTGGCCTCCTGCAGCCAGCCCCGCAGTCGCACGGCGGGCAGCGGTCCCAGTTCCGCCAGGGTGAACCCGGTGAGCCAGGGGGTGACCATGTAGCCCTCCCGGCGCAGCATCCCCACGTCCTGGAAGCTGCGGATTCGAGCGTGCTGCAGGCCCGCCAGGGCATGGGTGCGTCGATCCAGGGCCGGCAGTTCATTTGCCGAGGGCAGTTCAAAGGCCTGGATCCGAGCGTCCCGTCCCAGGCGCAGGTCCAGGGCCCGATAGGCGCCGCGCCCCTGCGCGTCCGGCAGGAGGGCGCGGATCTCGTAGCGCTCGTTCAGGACGAGCCCGGGGGCTAAGTTCATGCGTGTTAGGGTTGGCTTCGTTGAGTGCGGTGATTTCGCAGATTATTGAACGGGAATCCAGGATGTCCAAGCCGAATCGCCTTGCCGCCAGCCTCAGCCCCTACCTGCTCCAGCACGCGCTGAACCCGGTGGACTGGTACCCCTGGGGGGACGAGGCCCTGGCCCGGGCCCGGGCCGAGGACAAGCCCATCTTCCTCTCCATCGGCTACAGCGCCTGCCACTGGTGCCACGTCATGGAGCGGGAGAGCTTCGAGACCCAGGCCGTGGCCGACGTCCTCAACGCCCACTTCATTCCCATCAAGGTGGACCGCGAGGAACGGCCGGACCTGGACGACCTCTACATGGACGCGGTGCAGACCCTCACGGGGCGGGGGGGCTGGCCCATGAGCGTGTGGCTCACGCCCGACCTGCGTCCCTTCTACGGCGGAACCTATTTCCCGCCCCAGAGCCGCGGCGGCATGCCGGGCTTCATCCCCTTGCTCGAACGCATCGCCACCCTCTGGAAGGACCAGCGCGCGGACGTGGTGGCCCAGGCCGAGGAGCTTACGGTGGAACTGAAGCGGCAGGCCACCCTGCAGGCGGGAACGGAGGTGCCCGGAGAAGCGCTGTTCGAGCGGGCCCTGCAGCAGCTGCGGGAGGGCTTCGATCCGAGGTGGGGCGGATTCGGACCCGCCCCCAAATTTCCCCAGCAGATGGCCATCGAGCTGATCCTGCGCCGCGGCTCGGAAACCGATCAGGCCATGGCCCGCCGCACCCTGGACGCCATGTGGGAGGGGGGCATGTACGACCACCTGGGCGGGGGCTTCGCCCGTTACAGCGTGGATGGGAAGTGGCTGGTGCCCCACTTCGAGAAGATGCTCTACGACAACGCCCAGCTGGTCTGCTGCTACCTGGCGGCCTATCAGAAGTTCGGCGAGGCCCGCTACGCCGACATCGCCCGGGAGACCCTGGACTACCTTCTGCGGGACATGCGCGATCCCAGCGGCGGCTTCCACTCCGCGGAGGATGCTGACAGCGAGGGCGAGGAGGGGCGTTTCTACGTCTTCACGCCGGAGCAGGTGGCGGAGGTCCTGCAGGGGGATGCCCCGACGTTCTGCGCGGCCTTCGGTATCACGGCCGAGGGCAACTTCGAGCACGGCTCGTCGGTGCTGCACCGCTTCAGCCGGGATCCCCACGGCGATTTCGATGAAGCCCGACTGAAGGATCTGCGCACCGACCTGCGGATGGCCCGGGATCGGCGGGTGCGGCCGGGTAAGGACGACAAGGTGCTGGCCGCCTGGAACGGCCTCGCCCTCTCCGCCTTCGCCCGGGGTTACCAGGTGCTCGGGGATGAACGGTATCGGGAGGCGGCCTTGGCCCTGGGCGGATTTATCGAACGGGAGCTATGGGATGGCACCACCCTCTACCGCGTGTGGCGCGGTGGCCAACGGCACACGGTGGGGTTCCTCGAGGACGAGGCCGCCGTGGCCTTGGGGCTGGTGGATCTCTACGAATCCGTATTCGAGGCGAAGTGGCTGCGCTTCGCGGAAACCCTGGCCGACCGCCTGCGGCACCGCTTCGAGGATCCCAAGGAGGGCGGCTTCTTCAGCTCCGAAGCGGGGCAGGCGGATCTCCTCTTCCGGCTGAAGCCCGCCTTCGACAACGCCATTCCCACGGGCAACACCCTCGCTGCCCAGGCCCTCCTGCGCCTGACCCAGCACCTGGAACGTGAGGACCTGCGCGCCTCGGCCCTCGGTGTGTTCAAGGCCTTCGGCCCCTTCATGCAGCGGGCGCCCCGGGCCTTCCTGGCCCTGCTGTCGGCGCTGGATCACGCCCTGCGTGAACCCCTGGAGGTGGTGGTCGCAGGGCCAGCCGAGGGGGAGGGAACCCGCGCGCTGCTGGCGGAAATTCATCAGCGCTTCCTGCCCCACCGGGCCCTCAGCCTGGTGGTGGCGGATCCTGCCCTTCCGCTGAACGCGGGCCGCACCACGGTGGCGGGCCAACCCGCGGCCTATGTTTGCAAAGCGCGTGCCTGCGCCGCACCGGTCACCCGCCGCGAAGCCTTGGCCCCGTTGCTTTCGTGAGCGAAGCCGCATCGCACAAATTGCCCCTTGTGGGCCTGCGGCGCCGAACTAGATTTTGGGGGTGAGAAGTTCACCTTCTCACTCAGCGGGGCGACCGTTTACGCCTGCCCCTTCCCGGCCCAGAAAGCGGAGCCGGAGACACCAAGGGCGCCCGATGGGCGCCCTTACCTGTGTCGGGACCGCGCTTCAAGAACGCTCCCGGTGCCCCAGTTCCCGGCGCAGATCCCGGCGCAGGTGGCGCAGGAGGATGCGAAGGCCCATCCACAGGGGACGCACGGCCAGCAGCACGAGGAAGCCGGCGAGGGGAACGGTCACCTTGAAGCCGATGTGCTTGAACCCGATGCCCCCCAGCACACCCCCCACGAAGAAGCTCACGAGCAGGAGGGACATCAGCTTGAGCTTGGCCCGGTCGGCGAGGATGGGCGGCGCGTCCTTCAACCGCTTTGAATTGCGGTAGGTGAGCTTGCTCAGCTCGATGCCGATGTCCGTCACCGTGCCCGTGAGGTGGGTGCTGCGCACGGCGGCGCCGCTGATGTTCGTGGTCACGGCGTTGTGCATGCCCATGATGAAGCAGAGCAGGGCTACGGTGGTGGGCACATTCCAGGCGAGGTCGTCCTGGAGGGTGGCGCCCTTGTAGCCGAAGAGGAGGAGCAGCGCTGCCTCGACCCCGAGGGCGTAGGCGTAGCGCGCCTGGATGTGCTTGCGCTTGCCCAGGGAGATCAGCGTGGTGCAGAGGAAGGCGCCGCCGAGGAAGCAGATGAGCATCCCGAAGGCCACGAAGAAGGCCTCCAGATCCTTCACGGCCAGCATGTCCGCCATGGTGGAGACCACACCCGTCATGTGGCTCGTGTAGTGACCCAACGCCAGAAAACCGCCCGCGTTGACGGCCCCGGCCACGAAGGCCATGGACCAGGCCAGCTGGCGGTTCATCTGCGCCGTGCGGAACTCCCCCTCCTTCGTCCAGTCGTTCCAGCGGGTGGGCAATTGTTCCAGGGTGCGGTCCAGCACCTCGTAATAGGTGATGGGATCCACGCTGCGCTTGAGGAACCGCGCCAGGTAACGGCGCGTGATGTAGGCGATGAATCGGGGGATGCGGCGCATGGGCTGATCCCATCCTAGCGGGTGGGAGCCGGAGGTGCGCGGAGGTCCGTGATCAGCGTCCGGGCTGAGGGGCTGGGTTCCGGGAGGCCAGCAGGTGCCCGATGGCCACGGCGGCGGCGTCCGCCGCGTCGGATGCGAGGGCGGTCTTGAGGTTCAGGAGGGTCATGACCATCTTGGAGACCTGGGTCTTGTCGGCCCAGCCGAAGCCGCTGACGGCCTTCTTCACCTGCATGGGGTTGTAGTCGCCCACCTCGAGGCCATGGAGGGCCGCGGTGAGGAGGATGCCGCCGCGGATCTGCCCCAGCTTGAGGGCGCTCTGGGCGTTCTTTTCCACGAACGGGGATTCCACGGCCATGAAATCGGGCCGGTGGGCGGTGATGGCTTCGGCCAGGCGCAGGTGGATGCCGTGGATGCGCTTCTCGAAGTCGGCGCCCCGGGGGGAGCGGATCACGCCCGCCTCCACGAGGGTCATGCGGGAGCCGAAGCGCTCCACCACGGCCCAGCCGCAGGCGAGGGAGCCGGGATCCACGCCCAGGCAGCGCACGGGTTGGGGAGGGGTGACCATCCTCCCCAGTTCACCATGAAGGCGGTCCGCCGCCCAAGTTAGGCTTGAGCCATGCGCCTCGACCCCGTGCTCGCGGCCCGCTACCGGGCCCTCGCTTCCACCGCCCTCGCCCGACCGGGCAGCCCCTTCAGCACCGTGCCCTCCCGGCTGGCGGTGGTGGACGTGGCCCGGCAGCGGATGGGCCTCCTGGTGGACGGCGCCCTGGCCTTCGAGGCCCCGGTCTCCACGGCCCTGAATGGGATCGGCGGGGAGGAGGGCTCCCACCGCACCCCGCCGGGGTGGCACAGGGTCCATGCCCGCATCGGCCTCGGCGCGGAGTCCGGCACCGTCTTCCGCAGCCGGGAGGCCACCGGGGAGATGTGGCGCGGGGAGGCCCGGGAGGAGGACCTCATCCTCACGCGCGTCCTTACCCTGGATGGCCTGGAGCCCGGTGTGAACCAGGGACCGGGCCGCGACAGCCGGGAACGCTACATCTACCTCCACGGCACGAATCAGGAAGCCCGGCTGGGACAGGCCGTCTCCCATGGCTGCGTGCGGCTCGCCAATGCGGCGGTGATCGGATTGGCGGATCTCCTTCGGGAAGGGGATCCGGTGCTTGTGGCCGTGGAGGGGGCCGAGGCGGGGTTGGGCCTGGGTCGCCTCCACTTCGCCGGGGTAGGCGGCAGCGGCATGAGCGCGCTGGCCCAGTTCTGCGCGCTGGAGGGCAGTCCCGTGAGCGGCAGCGACCGCAGCTTCGATCGCGGGGAGCGGCCCGAGGCCCGGGCCCTGCTGGCGGCCTGCGGCATCCGCTTCATGCCCCAGGATGGAACGGCCGTGGCGGGGGACTGTGCCGCTGTGATCTGCTCCACTGCCGTGGAGGACACGGTGCCCGATGTCATCGCGGCCCGGGCCGCAGGCGTGCCCGTGCTGCACCGGTCGGAGCTGCTGGCCCACCTGGTGGCGTCCCACCGCACGGTGGCGGTGACGGGCACCAGCGGCAAGAGCACCACCACGGCCATGGTGTTCGAGCTGCTCCGGGGTGCCGGCCGGGACCCCTCCGTGATCACCGGCGGGGACCTGCGATTGCTCCAGGCGGAGGGCACCTGGGGCAACGCCCACGTCGGGGCTTCGGGCCTGCTCGTCATCGAAGCCGACGAGAGCGACGGCAGCCTCGTGCGCTACGCCCCCGCCGTGGGTGTCGTGCTGAACCTCCAGCGGGACCACAAGGAGCTGGACGTGGTGGAGGGGTTCTACCGCACCTTCCTCGCCCAGTGCCGCGAGGGCGCCGTGATCGGGGAGGCGGAGAACCTCGCCGCCTACCGGGACGGCCGCACCGTCACGGGCTTCGGAGCCGCGGCCACCTTGCGGGCCGAGGCGGTGAGTCTGGCGCCGGGCTGCTCCCGCTTCACGGTGGAGGGCACGGCCTTCGAGCTGCCCCTGCCGGGCCGCCACAACGTGGAGGATGCCCTGGCCGCTCTGGCCGCCTGCCGCCTCCTGGGCGTGCCCTTGGCGGACCTCGTGGCGCCCCTGGCCGGCTTCCAGGGAGTGGGCCGCCGCTTCCAGCTTATGGGCGAAGCCCGCGGGGTGAAGGTGGTGGATGACTACGCCCACAACCCCGCCAAGGTGGAGGCCGCCCTGAAGGCCGCCCAGAGCCAGGGCGGGCGTGTGCTCGCGATCTTCCAGCCCCACGGGTTCGGGCCCCTGGCCTTCATGCGCGAAGACCTGGTGCAGGTGCTGAAGGCCACGTTGCGACCGGAGGACCGCCTCTGGTTCCTCCCGGTCTTTTATCCCGGCGGCACCGTGCACCGCACCGTGGAGAGCGACGACGTGGTGGCGGACCTCCGGGCCCTCGGCGTGCCGGCGCACCTCGCGCCCCGGGCCGACCTGCCCGCGCGTGTGGCCGCCGAGGCCCAGGCGGGGGACCTGGTGCTGCTCATGGGCGCACGGGACCCATCGCTGCCGGAGTTGGCCGAGGAACTGCTGGCGTCGCTGGGCTAGGGGCGAGGTTCGGACATGGCGCACCAGGAGGGCTTGGCACCGTCCCGTCAGGCCCTCAGGAGGATCTGAGCCTTGAGGGCCCGCTCATAGCGGCGGTTCACCTCCTCCCAGTTGAGGTTGGCGAAGAATGCCTCGAGGTATCTGGCCGCCGCGGCGCCGTAGTCCATATGGTAGGCATGCTCGTACATGTCCATCACGAGCAGAGGGAGGCCCGAAGCGAGGGTCTGGGTGTGCTCGCCGGACCAGGCCACGCGAAGTTCCCCGCTGGGCAGGTGGAGGTCGAGGATGGCCCAGCCACTGCCCCCGGCGAGGCTCTGCCCGAGGCTCCGGAAGGCCTGCTCCCAGGCGCCGAGGGAACCCCAGTTGGCGGCCAGGGCCTTGGCGATGGCGCCGCCGGCCTTGCCATCCCCGCCGAGGTTTCCGAAATAGGCCTCGTGCAGGGTCATGGAATTGCCGTAAGCCAGCTCCTTGACCCGGAGAGCGCCCACGAGGTAGCCCGGCGCGCCGGGGCCTAGCTGGGCGAGATCCGTGCGCACCCCGTTCAGGTTCTTCACGGCGCCCACGTAATTGTTGTCGTGGTGCGAGACGAGGAGTCTTTCCGAAAGGCCCTTGAGCTTTGTGGGATCGAAGGGCAGGGGCTTGGGAGCCAGGGTAGGGGGCCCGGCCAAGGCGTCCTTCAGGAGGGCCTCCCGTCCCGGCAGGATGCTTGCCGCCGCCGCAGCGCTGCCGCCGGCCACGAGGGTTCCAAGGAGGGCACGACGGGACATGGGGGGCATGGGACCTCCGCGGGATGAAACCAAGAATAGGTGCGGATGAATCTTGAACAAGATTCAGATGTATCCAAAAATTGGAATCGGAGATCCCATGGCCGAACCCCTCCGGTGGCTGCTGCTCTTCCACCAGCTCCCCGCCCAGCCCGCCTACCTTCGGGTCAAGGTGCGGCGGCAATTGCAGGCTCTCGGATCCGTCCTTCTGAAGAACAGCCTCTATGCCCTTCCGGCCTCGGCAGAGGCGGGCGAGGACTTCCAATGGATGGTGCGCCAGATCGAGGCCGCCGGAGGCGAGGCTTCCGTGGTGGAGGCGAACCTTGTGGAGGGCCTCTCGGATGAAGACGTGAAGGCTCGCTTCCGGGCGGCGTCGGATGAGGCGTATGGCGAACTGGCCCGGGAGGTTCAGGGAGCCCTCAGGGGCCCCGCCGAAGAGGGCGAAACCCTGGCGATTCGGTTCCGTCGGCGCCTGGAGGAGATCCGGACCCTGGATTTCTTCGGGGCGGCGGGCCGGGCCGATGTCGAGGATCTCCTCGCCTCTCTGGAGGCCCGCCGGCTTCCCGCCCGGAAACCTGGAGCCGGGTTGGCCTTGAAAGACCTGAAAGGTCGCACCTGGGTGACGCGTAAAGGCATCCACGTGGATCGCATCGCCTGCGCCTGGCTCATTCGCCGGTTCATCGACCCGGGGGCGCGCTTCCGCTTCGTGGATCCCAAGGGGCATCGCATCCGGGCCGGGGAGCTGCGCTTCGACATGGCCGAAGGCGAGTTCACCCACGAGGGCGATCGGTGCAGTTTCGAAACCTTCCTCCACCGCTTGAACCTGGAGGCCCCGGGCCTGCGGGCCGTGGCGGAACTCGTGCACGACGTGGAACTCAAGGACCAGCAGTTCCGTCGGCCGGAGACGGAGGGCTTTGCGCGTGCCATCCAAGGGGTGGCCCTGCTCCATGGGCGGGACGAGGATCGCCTTGCCGCTGGAGCGGCTCTCCTTGATGCCTTCTTCGCCGCATTGAAGGGGACTCCCCCATGACCCAATCGGCGCCGCCCCTGGGGGCCTTCGCCCGCTATTTCCTTCGCCTGGGCGCCTTGGGGTTCGGTGGCCCCATCGCCTTGGCCGGCGCCATGCACCGGGATCTCGTGGAGGCCCGCGGCTGGGTGTCGGAGGCGGACTACCAGGAGGCCCTCACCCTGGCCCAGTTGGCCCCGGGCCCCTTAGCGGCCCAGCTGGCCATCTACCTCGGTTACATCCGGGGAGGCACCTGGGGCGCGACCCTCGTGGGCTTCGCGTTCATCCTCCCCTCCTTCCTCATGGTGCTGGGACTCTCCATGCTCTATGTGGCTTATGGCGAATTGCGCTGGATGCAAGCCGCCTTCTACGGCGTGGGTGCCGCGGTCATCGGCCTCATCGCGCGCTCCGCCGTGAAGCTCGCCAATTCCAATCTCAAGCGGGATCCCCTCGCCTGGGCCCTCTTCGTGGCCGCGGCACTCACCACGGCGTGGACGGGACGGGAGTGGGTGCTCCTCATCGTGGCGGGTGGCGTGCTCGCTTGGCTCCTGCGGGGGCGGCCCCAGCGGGGCGCCGCCCTATCCAGCCTTGTTCCCTGGTTCCTCACGGGGCTCCAGGGGGTGGCCTCCCTCGGCACGGTGGGTGCGATCCTCGCCTTTTTCGCGAAGGCGGGTCTTTTCGTCTTCGGCTCGGGCCTCGCCATCGTGCCCTTCCTCCACGGCGGGGTGGTGAACGAGATGCACTGGCTCACGGAGCGCCAGTTCCTGGATGCGGTGGCGGTGGCCATGATCACCCCGGGCCCCGTGGTCATCACCGTGGCCTTCATCGGGCACCTCGTGGCAGGCCCCCTGGGCGCGTGTGCGGCGGCCCTGGGCGTTTTCCTGCCCGTCTACCTCCTGGTGGTGCTGGCCGCTCCCCTTTTCCGGAAGCACGGGAAGGATCCGGGCCTCAAGGCCTTCGTGGGTGGAGTCACCGCGGGGGCCACGGGCGCCATCGCAGGTGCCGTCATCGTGCTGGGGCGCGGGGCCATCCGCGACGTGCCCACGGCCCTTCTGGCGCTGGGCACCCTGACCCTCCTGGGGAAAACGAAGGTACCGGAGCCCATTGTGGTGGTAGGAGCAGCGCTCCTGGGGCTGATCTTGCATCGCGGCTAGCCGCCGACTGACAGCGATCGGCGGGATCTGCTTCCGGGTGCGGGGCTACCGCTTCTTCCGCCCCGGCAGTGCGTCCCCACCGCCCTTCCTGGGGCCGCTTCCGCTGGATTTCACGCTGCCCTTGGGTGCCTTCGGCTTGGCACCCCGGGGGGCCTCGGCGCGGGGGCCACGGGCGGGCTTGCGGCCTTCGGCCTCCCGGGCGGCCTTCGGGGCGCGGCCCCGGGGGCGCTCGTCGCGTCCCTCCCGGCCGGATCCGTCCTGGGGCCGGTTGCCGAAGCGGCTCTTGGGCTTCTCCAGGTCCGCCTCGGTGAGCCGGGCGGGAGCGCTGAGGGTGGGCGTGAACTGGATGGCCTTGCCCATGCCGTCCTTGGCCTGGGCTTCCACGATCCACGCGCTGATGCGGCGCAGTTCCTCGTCCACGGCGGTGATCTCAGCCTGCACCACGTCGCCGATGTGCAGCACGATCTGGCCGCGCTTGCCCGTGAGGCTGGTGCGGTGCTCGTCCATGACGAAGTCGCTGCCCAGCGCGCCCAGGGGGACGCCCGCCTCCACCCAGGGATGCTCCAGCTGGATGAAGAGGGCCTTGGGGCTGAGGCCCGCGATGCGGCCCTTGAAGCGCTGGCCCACCTTGTCCTTCATGAGGAGGCAGGCCTTCCACTTGTCGTTCTCGCGCTCGGCTTCCGTGGCCTTCTGCTCCGCGTCGCTGCACTGCTTGGCCAGGTTCGCCAGGTGGCCGTGGAGCTCCGCGGGGAGCTTCTCGCCGCGCAGCACCTTGCGCAGGAGGCGGTGCACGATGAGGTCCGGGTAACGGCGGATGGGGCTGGTGAAGTGGAGGTAGTCATCGAGCGCCAATCCCGAGTGGCCGATGTTGTCGGCGCTGTACTCGGCCTTCTTCAGGCTGCGCAGGAGCAGCGTGTTGATGAGGGCCTCCATGGCCGTGTCCTTGACCTTCAGGAGCATGGCGTTGAGCACGTCCGGCGTGGGCTTGTCCTTGGCCCCCAGCAGGCCGAAGGCTTGGGCCGTCTCCGAGAAAATCTGCAGTTTCAGGGGGTCGGGGTTGTCGTGGATGCGGTACATGGTGGGGAGCTTCTTGCGGGTGAAGAAGCGGGCCACGGCCTCGTTGGCGAGGAGCATGAACTCCTCGATCATCTTGTGGGCGTCGTGGCGCTCGTAGGGCTGGGCGTCCACGGGGCGGCCATCCTCGCCGAACTCGAACTTGATCTCGATGGTGTCGAGATTCATGGCGCCCCGCTCCAGGCGCTTGGCCGTGAGGCTGCGGGAGACCGCGAGGGCCTCGGTGAGCATGGCCATGAGCTCGGGGCCGAGGTCCGCCTGCTTCTTCCGGTCGCCATCCAGGCAGGCGTGCTTCACGTCGTCATAGGTGAGGCGCTTGCGGCTGTGGATGACGCTCTCGCTGAAGCGGGTCTCGATGACCTCCATGGAGGGCGCGATGGTCATCCAGGCCGTCATGGTGAGCCGATCCACCCGTTCCCGCAGGGAGCAGAGGTCGCCGCTGAGGCGCTCCGGGATCATGGGGATGCACTCGTCGGGGAAGTAGACGCTGGTGCCCCGCAGCTTCGCCTCGAGATCAAGGGGTCCGTTCTCCTGGACGTAGTGGCTCACGTCGGCGATGTGCACGCCCAGGAGCCAGCCGCCGCCCTCGCTGTCGGGGATCGCCTCAAGACTGATGGCGTCGTCGAAGTCCTTGGCCGTGGGGGGATCGATGGTGCAGGTGAGGACCTGGCGCAGATCCTCCCGCCCCTGGGCCCAGGCCTCGGGGATCGAGGTGGGGAAGGGGGCCAGCTCCTGCATCACCGCGTCGGGGAAGTCCGTGCGCAGGTTGAAGAGGGCGGCGGTGAGCTTGTTCTCGATGCGGAGGTCCGTGGGCCGCCCCAGTTTCGCGACCACCTTGCCCTTGAGCTGGGGGAGGGTGGGGTCCTTGTCCAGGAGCACGCTCACGAGGTCGCCTTCGCCGGCCAGGTCCGAGGGCGGTACGACCACCAGTTGCTGGATGCGGGGCTCCAGCGGCACGGCACGCCAGCCGAAGGCTTGCTGCTGCAGGGTGCAGGGGATGGGGGTCTCGCCCCGGCCCAGCACCTTGATGACCCGGCCGCGGAGTCGGCCCTGGAAGTCCTGGCCCGTGAGCTCGGCCATGACGCGGTCGTTGTGGATGGCGCCGTTCTGGTCCCGCCAGTCCACCCGCAGGTCCAGGTTGTCGGCCCGGGTCATGCCGACGGGCCGCAGAAACCCGCCGGTGCCTTCGACCAAGCCGGAAAACAGGGCCTCGAAGGTCTCGAAGGGCCGCCAGGGCACCTCGCGGGGCTTCGGGGCGGCCCCCTTGGGTTTCTCCCCGGGGCGGCGGTCCGGCGTCTGCCGGGGGCCACGGATGGAATGACGTTGCTTGTTCGAGCCTCGGGCCATGGCTTCAGGCTAACAGGCCCGGGCGCTCAACCCCGTCGGCCCCGCAGCAGGGTCCGGGCGAGGAAGGCCTCCAGGCGGGTGAGCCCCAGGGCGGCGTGGAGCGTTCCCAGGAAGCCGACGAAGCCCAGGGCGGCCGCGGTGAGGCGGGCGGAGGCGGGATGGCGCAGGAAAGCTTGCACCAGCACCTCGCTGCCCAGGCCCCATTCCACGGAGCCCCATCGGGAACGGAGGTGCAGCATGCCGGCGCCGCCGGAGTGGGCCTCGTACCAGGGGTACAGGCCCAGGAAGAGGGTGGCGAGGGAGCCGGCGAGCAGGGTGATGAGGACCGTGAAGCCGAAGATCCCCAAGGGCAGGCGGAGCAGGAGGTAGGCCTGGGCGCCCCAGCTGGCGGGGTCTTTCAGGAGCGCCCCGAGCCGGGCCCAGAAACCCTCGACGGCGGGCAGGGCCAGGGCGGTGGGCCCTTCCGCATCCACGAGGTAGGCGGCCAGACGTCCCTGTCCCACGGCGAGGGCGCGGCTCGCCATCAGGTAGGCGAGACCCAGGAAGAGGCCGATGCCGATGAAGGCCAACCCGAAGGAAAGGGAGAGGCCCATGGTCACCCAGGTGAAGGTGGCGATGCCCAGGGGCAGGCCCGCCACCTGGTAGGCCAGGGCGGCGTAGGCCCGGGGCTCCAGGGCCATCTCCAGGAATCCGGGCTGGGCGGGGGACGGGGTCATGGGGCACCTCCCCCCCAGTGTGGGAAAGCGGAACCCCCGGAACCGCGCCGGATCGGCGAACGGCCCCGGGGGATCGGTGAAACCCGGGGGGCTACTCGCCCTTCTTGGCCTTGGGCTTGGCCTTGTGGACGGGCTTGGCCTTGGGGGCCGGCGCCTTGCCCAGCTCCACGTCGAGGGCCGTGGTCACCTTGGGATTCGCGGGGTCGATCACGGCCAGGCGGCACAGGAACTCGAAGCGCACCCGCTTCTCGGGGAAGCTGGTGGTGAGGTAGGAGGGGTTGGAGACGATGGCGTCCACCCACTTGGTCTTGTCCCCCTCGCCGGCCTTGTATTCGGCGATCTGGTTCGCCTCGAACGCGAGGCGGTCCTCCATCACCTTCACGGCGGCGTCGTAGCGAGCGCCCTCCTTCTTGGCGGTGTCGGCGTAGAGCAGGTATTGCTTCGCCCACTTCTCCGCTTCGGCCAGGGCCTCCCGGTCCTTCTCCACGAAGCCCAGCATCTGCTGGTCCGCGGCGTCCTTCACGGGCTTGGCCTGGAGTTCCCGGATGATGGACTCGTTGTCCTTCATGGTCTTGCGCAGGGCTTCGACCCGCGCCTGGTGGGCTTCCGAGATCTTGACGAAGGCGGCGGAGGCCTTGACGCCGTTCTCTTGGACCAGGGCCTGGGCTTTCTTCACGTACTCGAGGCCCTTCTCCCACTGGCCGCCGGAGGTGGCGGCCCGGGAGGCGAGGTAGTAGGCGGAGGCCACGTCCTTGAAGAGGAAGTAGCTGCGGTACTGGCTGGCGGGATCGGTGGTGTCGAAGACGGGGGCCGTGGCCGGCAGCAGGGCCTCGGCCTTGGCTAGGGCCTCCTTGGGCTGCAGGGCCTCCAGGAGCTTGTCGATTTCGGGCCGCTCGGCATCCAGGCGCTGGCCCAGGGTGAGGTTCGCGGCGGGGGCCTGCGCGGCCGGGGCCTGGCTGGCGGGGGCCGGGGTCTGGGCCCCGAGGGCGGCGCCCAGGAAGGGCAGGAGCAGGGCGGAGAGGGCGGTTCGGGTCATGGTCTTCCCTGTGGAGAAAATGGGTAGGACTCCAGCTTAGGCGGAATGGCGTCGCGGGAAGCTCGGTTTGCCCCGGGGTGTGACGCCGGAGGGGGTGGATCAGCCGATATCCATGACCCCTTTGATGTGTTTTTTGAAATCCTCCATCTCCTCCCGGGTGATGCGGCGGGCGGGGACGCCGCCCCAGGTTTCCCCGGGGGGCACCCGGGAGCCGGGCAGGAGGACGGAGTGGGGCAGGAGCACGGCGCCGTCGCCGACCTCCACGTCGCCCATGACACAGGAACCGGCCCCCAGGGTGGCCCGATTCCCGATCTTCACGGGGGCGATGACCAGGTTTCCACCCCCGCCGTAGTGGGCGAAGATCCGCACGCTGCCGCCCAGGGCCGCATCGTCGCCGACCTCGATGAAGCGGGGATCGCTAATGAACTCGGTGTTGATGAAGGCGTGGCGGCCGATCTTCATGCCCATGGCCTTGAGGAACCACACGCCGAAGGGCGTGAGCGTGGCGAAGGGCAGGAACGTGAAGCGCACGAGGTAGAAGAGGCCGTTGTGGATGAACCAGGGCACGGCGGCCAGCGTGTAGTAGCCCCCCTTGAACCGCCCGAAGCGGGTGGGCAGGAGGAAGTTGTACACAGGCACCACCACCATCAGGGCCAGCCCGAAGATGAAGAAACAGCAGGCGCCGCAAAAGCCCGTCCAGATCCAGGGCCAGAGCCCCTGCAGGGTGGCGCTGTAAGGGGCCGTCTTCCCCCACACCCACAGGGCCGGGGCCAGGGCCACGCCCAGGGCCGTGGAGGCCAGCAGGTAGAGCAGCAGCACCGCCAGCACGTAACTGCCCCGGGCGAAGCGGCGGAGGAGCACCTCCAGCACCCCCGCGGGCGGCGGGTTCTTGCTCTGGTCCTCGGCGAATGGGGTCGGGGGCTGGGGCATGGGAGCAGTATGCGCGGGAAGGCCGGAGGGCGAAGGATGAAGGATGAAGGTTGGAAAGCGCGGCCGACCTAGGGGCCGCACCGAATCCCACTTCATCCTTCATCCCTCTTCCTTCATCCCTCTTCCTTCATCCTTTCGCCTGATACCCTGACCCCCCATGCACCTCGTCCTCCTCCGCCTCTCCGCCATCGGCGACATCCTGCGTGTGCTTCCGGCCTGGATGAACCTGCGGGAGGCCTTCCCCGAAGCCCGGATCCAGGCGGTGGTCGAGGACCGCCATGCCTCCCTGCTGGCACCCTTTCCGGGGTTTGAACCGGTGCTGGTGAAGCGCCGGGCCCTGTCGAATCCCTTCACGGCCTGGGGGGAACTGGGCCGCGTGGCCCGGCAGCTGGAGGGAGCCGAGGCGAGCCTGGACTTCCACGGCATCCTCAAGTCCGCCCTGATCCCCTGGCGGGCGGGCCTCGGCGAGCGCTGGGGCGATGGCGTGACCAAGGAAGGGGCCCACCGCTTCCAGACCCACCGCCTGGACTGGAAATACCAGAGCCGCTACCGGCAGGCCCTGGATCTGGCGGAGGCCTTCGGCCGCAGCCGCGGCGTGGCGGGGCTCGGCACCTTCCGGCCCGTGCTGAAGGAGGCGCCCCTCCCGGATTGCGGCACCGCGTGGTGGGAAGACGGGCGGCCCCGCATGGTGCTCGTGCCCGGAGCTTCCCGGCCCGGCCGCATCAAGCGATGGCCGCTGAAGCACTGGGTGGCCCTGGCCAAGGAATTGCGCGGGAAGTGGCAACTGCGGTGGAGCCTGGGCCCCGATGAGGCCGACCTCCGGGAGTGGCTGCCGACCGCCAGCGGCGTGCCGGCCCTGCCGCCCATGGGCTGGTGGCAGCTGGCCGCGGCGGTGCGCCAAGCGGATCACGTGCTCACGCCGGATACGGGCCTCCTGCACCTGGCGGTGCTGGCCGGCGTGCCCGTGACGGCCCTCTTCGGCCCCTCGGATCCCGTGATCGCGGGCATTCCCGAGGGCGCGGGCCGGGTGCTCCGCACGGGCATCGCCTGCTCCCCCTGCCGCGAGCGGGCGTGCCAGCGCCGACAGTGCATGACGGAGATCCCCCTGGAGGCGGTGCTCGGCGCCCTGGGACGCCCCTGATCACTCGCCTTCGAGGGCGGCCTTGACGGCGTTGATGAGGTCCTGGACCCGGTAGGGTTTGGGCAGGAACCCGGCCACGCTGCCGGGGGCCAAGCGGTTTTCCAGGCCCGGATCCGCATAGCCGCTGCTCAGGATCACGCGGATGTCGGGGCGCAGGGCCCGCATCTGTTGCAGGGCCTGGTAGCCGTCCAGGCGGGGCATGGTGAGGTCGAGGAGGACGAGCACCAGGTCCGGTCCATGGACCTGGAAGAGGCGCAGCGCCTCGACGCCATCCTCGGCCCCGATGACTTCGAAGCCCAGGGCGGTGAGGATCTCCGAGGCCACCACGCGGATGGCGGATTCGTCGTCCACGACCATCACCAGGCCCCGGCCGTGGAAGGTCTCCACCTCCCGCGTGGGGTGGTCCACCTGCTCCTGGCCCGAGAGGGCGGGGAGGTAGATCCGGAACGTGGTGCCCTGCTCCGGGGCGCTCTCCACGGTCACGGCGCCGCGGTGGGTCCGGACGATGCCCAGCATGGCGGCCAGGCCCAGGCCCCGGCCCTCGGCCTTCGTGGTGAAGAAGGGCTCGAAGATGCGCCGGAGGGTGGCCTCGTCCATGCCGCAACCCTCGTCCTTCACCGCCAACACCAGGTGTTCCCCGGCGAGCATGCCCTTCTGGGCCAGGGCCGGCGGCACCTGCCCCTCCTTCCAGGTGAGTCGCGACGTGGCGATGCGGACCGTGCCTGGACGCTCCTTCATGGCGTCGGCGGCGTTGGTGAGGAGGTTCAGGAGCACCTGCTGGAGCTGGGCCCGGTCCCCCCACAGGGGCAGGGGGCCATCGGCGAGCTCCAGGTCCAGCAGGGCCCGCTTGGCCAGGGAGACCTTCAGCAATTCGCCCATGTCCCGCACGAGGCCGTTGAGGTCCAACCGCTCCTTGCGCCCGTGGCCGCGGCCCGCATAGGCCAGGAGCTGGCGGGTGAGGTCGGCGCTTCGCTGGGCCAGTCCCTCTGCCCGCTCCAGCTGGCGGGCCTGCTCGGAATCCGTGGCGGCGCCGCCGTGCGCGAGTTCCAGGCTCACGATGAGGGCGCCCAGGAGGTTGTTGTAGTCGTGGGCGATGCTGCCCGCCAAGAGGCCCAGGCTCTCGAGGCGCTGGGACTGCTGGAGGGCCTGTTCGCTGCGCCGGGTCTCCGTGATGTCGAGGAAGGTGAGGAGGGCGCCGCGCACCTGGTCGCCGGAGTCGAAGAGGGGGGCCGCATTGGCGATGAGCCAGACCTGGGAACCGTCCTCCAGGCGCACGCCGAACCGGCTGCCCCGGATCACCTGGTGGGTGGCCAGGGCCCGGGCGAGGGGCGCCTGATCCGGGGGCATGGGGCGGCCGTCCCAGTCCACGAGCGCCCAGAGCCCATTGTGGATGCTGCGGGTGGTGATGGTCTCGGCGGGGAGGCGCAGGATCCGCTCGGCGGCCTCGTTGGCGTAGAGGAAGCGGCCCTCCAGGTCGATCTCCACCACGCCGTCCTCCATGGTGGTGAGGATCCCGGCGAGGCGATCGAGGCTGTGGGCGAGGG
This sequence comes from Holophagaceae bacterium, assembly GCA_035254125.1. Classification (GTDB taxonomy): domain Bacteria; phylum Acidobacteriota; class Holophagae; order Holophagales; family Holophagaceae; genus JAFDVN01. The sequence continues at coordinate 19,312 of DATFAX010000096.1, forward strand.
CCCGTTCCGAGGCGATGCGGTCGGAGATGTCCTGCACGTAGGCGGCGAGGCAGCGGGGCTGGCCCTGCTCGTCCCTCAGCAGGGCGGCGTGGAGCCAGGTCCACACTTCGGCGCCGTCCTTGCGGAGGAAGCGTTTCTCCATCTGGTAGCTGGCGCGCGCGCCGGACTTGAGCTCCACCAGGAAGCGGATCTGCCGGGCCCAATCCTGCGGATGGGTGAGGGACTGGATGGAGCGCCCCTGCAGCTCCACCGCGTCGTAGCCGAGCATCCGGCAGAAGGCGGGGCTCACGTGCAGGTAGTTCCCTTCGAGGTCCACCAGGGTCATGCCCGAAGGCAGGGCCTGGAAGGCGGCCTGCAGCAGGGCAGGGTCCACCAGGGGGGCCGGGGGCCGGGAGGGAGGGGAGGGATCGCTCATGGCGTGACCCCCCTATCGGCCTTTCAAGCGCCTTTCGTGATTCCAGCTCCCCGTGGCTCCGGTCTCAGCCCCGCCGCACGGACATGGAGCCGTCCTTGCGGTCCTCCACCAGCCAGCCTTGGGATTTGAGGAGGTCCCGCAGGCGGTCGCTCTCGGCCCACTGCTTGGTGGCGCGGGCCTCCCGGCGCTGGGCGAGTAGCGACTCGATCTCCGCGGGGAGGCTCTCCTCCTCCGGGGCCCAGCCGCCGAAGAGGCCGTTCGTCTCATCCAGGAAGGCCAGCACCGCCTTCCGCTCCTCGGCGGTGAGGGCCACCCGGTCGTCCTGGGCGTTGAGGTCCGTCACCAGCGTGAAGAGGGCGGCCAGGGCCTCGGGGGTGTTGAGGTCGTCGGCCATGGCGGCCCAGAACTGATCCCGGGCCTGCTGGAGGCGGGCCAGGGGATCGAGGGGCTCCTTCCAGTCGCCCCGGCCGGCCACCTCGCCGCTGCCGGCCATGCGGCGGCGGAAGGCCCGGATGCGGGCCAGGGAGGCATCCGCGGCCTTGAGGCCGTCGAAGCTGAAGTTCAGCACCTTGCGGTAGTGGTTGCTCTGGATGGCGTAGCGGAAGGAGAGGGGATCGATGCCCTTGGCGATGAGATCGCGCAGGGTGAAGAAGTTCCCCAAGCTCTTGGACATCTTCTGCCCTTCGACCATGAGGAACTCGCCGTGGCACCAGTGGTTCACCCAGGTATGCCCCAGGCAGCCCTCGCTCTGGGCGATCTCGTTGGTGTGGTGGGGGAAGATGAGGTCCACGCCGCCAGTGTGGATGTCCATGCGCTCGCCCAGCGCGTCGATGCCCATGACGGAGCACTCGATGTGCCAACCGGGCCGGCCGGGGCCCCAGGGGCTGTCCCAGAAGGGCTCGCCGGGCTTGGTGGCCTTCCAGAGCACGAAGTCCTGGGCGGAGTCCTTCTCGTACTCGTCCACGTCCACGCTCATGCCCAACTGCATGCCCTCCCGGTCGAGGTGGGCCAGGTCGCCGTAGTTGGGAAGCGAGGCGATGCGGTAGTACACGCTGCCCTCGCGGGCGTAGGCGTGGCCCTTGGCGATGAGCTGCTCCACCATGGCGATCATGCCGCCGATGTAGTCGGTGGCGCGGGGCATGAAGGTGGCCGGCTTGATGCCGATGCGGGCGAGATCCTCCAGGAAGTGGGCCGTGTAGGTGTCCGTGAGGGCCTTCATGGCCTTCAGGCGGTCCGCGTTGGAGGCGTCGGCGGGGAGGCCGCCCTGGGAATCGCGGATGATCTTGTCCTCCACGTCGGTGATGTTCATGCAGAACTTCACCTCGTAGCCGCTCACCTCAAAGGTGCGGCGAAGCAGGTCCTGGAAGAGGAAGGTTCGGAGATTTCCGATGTGGGCGAAGTTGTAGACCGTGGGCCCGCAGTTGTACATGCGGATCACCCCTTGCTCGAGGGGTTGCACCGGCTCCACCCTTCGGGTCAGCGTGTTGAAGAGTGAAAGGGTCCGAAGCGGCGGCATGGTTCTATCCAAGCATCCTCCAGCCAATTTCCCAAGGGGGGCGATCCGGCCCCGGGTGAGGCCATGAGCTTTCTGGCCCGCCTGGGCCTGGGCCGGAGGCCCGAAGACCCCCGGGTGGTGGCCATGGGGGAACAGGAGGCCGGCCTGCAGGAGGTGCTCCGGGAGGCGGAGGCGACCCTGGCCGAGCTGGAACTGGAGAACGGGATCCTCCTGGAGGCCGCCCGGGTCCTGAAACCAGGTATGGGCCTCCAGGCGGCCGGCGCGGCCCTGCTGGAGCTCATCCGGGAGCCCCTGGAGATTGCGACCTACTTCATCGCCCGGGTGGACTGGGAGCGGGACCAGACGGACTACCCCATTTTCCTGGAGGGAGGTCGCCTGCGCCGCCATCCGGTGGAGCCTTATTCCCGAAGAAAAGGGATCACCGGACTTGCCATCGACAAGCGGGAACCGCTCTATGTGCGGGCCCTGGATCCCGAAGGCATCGCCCTCGGGGCCATCCTCAGCCGGGCCGAAGCCGCCACGGGCCTCATCCCCCAGACCTGGTTCGGGGTGCCCCTGGCGCGCCCGGACCTGGATGAGGGCCGTCCCTTCGGCCTGGTGGCCTTCCAGGTCTTCCCGGAAGACGGCTTCAGCCCCCGGCGGCGGGAACTGCTGGAGCGGCTGGCCCGCCTGCTGTCCCTCACCCACGGTGCCCCGTGATCTGGTCCCGGAACGATCCCGGTCAGGCGGAGGCGGCCATCCAGGCGGCCCTGGACCGCATGGCGGAGCTCCAAGCCAAGCGCCTCTCCCTGGCGGAGCTGCAGGCCCAGCTCCTGGAGGAGCGGGCCTTCATCTCCCGGATCCTGGCGGGCCTCCGCCCGGGGATCCCTTGGCAGGAGGCCGGGGAGCTCCTCAAGAACCAGTGCCTCCGGCCCTTCGAGCTCTCCTCCCTGTACCTGGCCCGGGCCGACTGGGCCACGGGGCAGCTCCACTTCCCCTACTTCTTCGAGGCGGGGCGTCCCCGCCAGCGGGAGAGCCGGGAGCTCACGATCCGTCCCGGGCTCACGGGCCGGGTGGTGGAATTGGGCGTGCCCCTCTACCTGGATTCCAAGGAGGCCTGCATGGCCGAGGGCATGGTGCTCACGGAAGCCGAGCTCACCACCGGCCTCATGAACCAGACCTGGTTCGGCCTCCCCCTGGGCGGTCGCGACGGCCGCCTGGCGGGCGTCCTGGCCTTCCAGAGCTTCCACTCGGACGCCTTCCCCCCCCATCGCCGGCGGCTGATGGAAGCGGTGGCGGGGATCACCGCCCTTCACCTCGGATCAGACTGAGCAGCGCCTCGGGCAGCACCGCCGCCCGGCCCTGGTCGTCGGCCACCAGGTGCACGCTCTCGCCCTCGGCCAACTTCTGGCCGTCCCGCTCCACCACGTAGCCGAACACCACCTTGCGGCGGCCGGCCTCCTTGAGGTGGGTGCGTACCTGCACCAGCTCGTCGTAGCGCGCCGGGGCCCGGTAGTGCACCTGCACGCCATTCACCACGAGCCGGAAGCCCGCGGCCTCGATCTCGGCGTAGCCCTTGCCCCGGGCCCGCATCCAGTCGCTGCGGCCCAGCTCCAGCCACACCACGTAGTTCGCGTGGTGCACGATGCCCATCTGGTCGGTCTCGGCGTAGCGGACCCGGATCTCGGAGACGGTTTCCATGTTTTCAGGGTAGCCCCGAAACGACTGGCGGGCGCCGAAGCGCCCGCCAAGCAGGAGGATGGTGCCGTTACTCGATGGTGATGCGGACGTGATCACCGTCATTGGTGTCGATCTCGAGGAGCAGGTCGCCGGGCTTGGCGCTCTGGAGCATCTTCACGAGTTCGTCGGTCTTGATGCCCTTCTTGTTCTCGCCGTTGACCTTGATCTCGCTGTCCTGGGCGCACTGCAGGGCGCTGGTGGCCAGGGCCACGGGGAGGCGCATCTTCACGGTGGTGGGGCCGTCGCTCTTCTTGGCGGCATCCTTGGCGCCGTGATGGTGGCGCATGCCGTCCTTGGAGACGATGTCCACCTTGATGAAGCGGGCCGACTGGGCCTGGGCGGCCAAGGGCAGGGTGAGGGAGGCGGCGAGGGCGAGGGGGGCGAGGAAGGCGCGCATGGGATTCTCCGTGGGAGGTGGGGCGCTGGGGTTTGGGGAGTGTCAACCGGTTCACCCATGCCTACGGGGGCTCCACCCCCGGGGATTAGGGGCCTCCGAAAAATCGCCCTGTCATAGTTGGGGGGCCGGGGTCATCCCACCCCGTGGAGGTTTCATGAAAGCCATCGCCGTCATCCTCGCCGTCGCCCCCCTGTTCGCCCAGGGCGGTGTGAAGTGGGAGCACACCCTCAAGGCCGCCCAAGCCCGCGCCAAGGCCGAGAAGAAGCCCATCCTCATGGATCTGTGGGCCGAGTGGTGCGGCCCCTGCCAGTTCCTGCGCAAGAAGATCTTCCCCACCCCCGAGGCCCAGGCCGCCTTGGCCAAGGTGGTGCCCTTCGACGCCCTCGTGCAGAGCCGGGAGATGAAGGACTTCCCCGAGGCCCGCGCCCTGGCCGAGCAGTACCGCCTGGAGGGGTTCCCCACCCTCATCCTCATCGATGCCAACGGCAAGGAGATCCGTCGCCAGGTGGGCGCCTTCCAGACCCCCGGCGAGTTCGCCGCCTGGGTGAACCAGAAGTAACGGAGACGCCGTCCACGACCGGGGCCCTTCGGGGCCCTTTTCGTGGGGCGCGCCCCGGCGATCATGGAACCCTCCCCCCGGTGCCCCATGCGTCTGGTCCTCACCCTCCTGTTGTCCGTCCTGGTCCTCCCCGCCCAGCCCGTGGAGGGTGTGAAGGTGCAGGGGGCCTGGCCCGCGGCCCTGGGCAACCACCGTTGGACGCTGAAGGTGGCGGCCGCTGGGGTGGTGCGCGTGCGCATCCCCTGGCGGCGCACGGACGTCGATCCCGCCGCCCGGGGCCTGAAACTGCAGGACGCGGCCGGCGCCGACGTGCCCGCCCTGCTGCGCCTGAAGGTGGACGCCGAGGCCGCTGACCTCGCCTTCGAGGCCCCCGCCGCCGGCACCTACCACCTCTATCCCCTGGCCCACACCCTGGCGGGCAGCCCCAACTACCCCAAGGCGGTGTACCTCCCCCGGGAAGCCGCCCCCCCTGCTGCATGGCTGGCGCGCACGGGGCTGAAGGCCGGGGACCCGAGCCGGGCCGAAGGCCTGCCCCAGGCTGAGGTGCTGGGCGAGGAAGCCCGCCGCCCGGAGGACGCCTTCAACGCCCTCGACCGCGGCGCCACCGCCGGCGAGCGGGAGGCCCTGTTGGCGACGCGCCCGGAACCCTTCCTCGCCTTCACGGCGGACCGCGCCACGCCCCTGCGCCAGACCCGCGTCCTGCCCGAGCCCTGGGCCCGCGTCCTCCACCCCGCCTTCCGCGGGGCGGCCCGGCCCGGGGAGTTCTTCACCTTCCAGATCGGCCTCTGGGCGGCCCGTCGTCCCGTCGTCGCTCTCAAACTCACCTTCAGCGACCTCGTGGGGCCCGCCGGGGTGAAGGTGCCCGCCGCTTCCCTCCGCTGCTTCAACCTGGGCGGTGTGGACGTGCAGGGCCGCGCCTTCGCCAAGTCCCTGCACGTGGACCGGGGCCGGCTCCAGACCCTCTGGATCGGCGTGGACCTGGCCCTAGACCTCCACCCCGGGCCGTACGTGGGCACGGTGCTCCTGCGGGATGCCGCCGGCGGCGCCCAGCGGGTGCCCGTGACTTTGGACGTGGCGGGGGCGCCCCTGGCCGACCACGGCGATTCGGAGCCGGCGCGCCTCTCCCGCCTGCGCTGGCTGGACAGCCGGCGCTTCCAGGACGATGGGCCCATCGCGCCCTACACGCCCCTGCGGCGGCAGGGGGCCACCCTCGGGCTCCTCGGCCGCGAGGTGGTCGTGGGGGACTCCGGCTGGCCCACCCAGCTGCGTTCGCACTTTGCACCCTCCCTCGTGGCCCTGGGCGGGGCCCGGGATCTGCTGGCCGGGCCCATGGCCTTCGAGGTGGTGGGCCAGGCGGGCGTCCTGCCCGTGCGTTGGCAACCCCTGCGGTGGGGGCGGCTGAAGGCCGGATCCGCGGAGTGGTCCGCCCAGGGGGCCTGCGGTGACCTGCGCCTCACCCTGCAGGGGCGCCTGGAATGCGACGGCACCCTGGAGGCCCGCCTCCAGGTGAAGGCGCTGCGGCCCCTGGACGTGGAGGACCTGCGCTTGCGAGTGCCGATGCACCCCGCCTTCGCCACGCACCTCATGGGCCTGGGCCACCGCGGCGGCCGCGCGCCCCAGCCCTTCACCTGGCGCTGGAACCGCGACCTCAACCAGGATGCGCTGTGGGTGGGCGCCCCCAGCGGCGGTGTGCAGCTCACGCTGAAGGACGACACCTACCGCCGCCCCCTCAACACGAACTTCTACCTGGAGCAGCCCCTGCGCCTGCCCGATGCCTGGCACAACGGCGGCAAGGGTGGGGTGACCTTCGACGGCGCCACGGTGACGGCCTTCGGCGGCGCCCGCCACCTCGCGGCGGGCCAGGTGCTCCGCTTCCACGCGCGCCTGATGCTCACCCCCTTCCGTCCGGTGGACACCGACGCCCAGTGGCGTACCCGCTTCCTCCACGCCTACCGCAGCCTGCCCGAGGCCAAGGCCACGGGCGCCACGGTGCTCAACATCCACCACGCCACCGCCGTGAACCCGTGGATCAACTACCCCTTCCTCACCCCCGTCGCGTTGAAGGCCTACGTGGACGGCGCCCATGCCCAGGGCCAGCAGGTGAAGCTGTACTACACGGTGCGCGAGCTCACCACCAAGGCCCCCGAGTTGCCCGCCCTGCGCTCCCTGGGCGACGAGGTGATCTCCCCGGGACCCGGCGGCGGCAGCGCCTGGCTGCAGGAACACCTGGAGCCGCCCTACCTCTCGGCGTGGCACGTGCCCGAGATCGAGGATGCCGCCGTGGTCACCAGCGGTGTCTCCCGGTGGCACAACCACTACGTGGAGGGGCTCGACTTCCTCGTGCGCACCTTCGGGGTGGACGGCCTCTATCTGGACGACCTCGCCTTCGATCGCACGACGATGAAGCGCCTGCGCCGTGTGCTCGACCAGGGCGGGAAGCACGGCCTGCTGGACCTCCACAGTGCCAACCAGTTCAACGCGCGGGACGGCTTCGCCTCCAGCGCCAACCTCTACCTGGAGCACTTCCCCTACCTGGACCGCCTCTGGTTCGGCGAGTACTTCGACTACGAGGCGGATCCCGACCAGTGGCTCATCGAGATGAGCGGGCTGCCCTTCGGCCTCATGGGCGAGATGCTGCAGGATGGCGGCAACCCCTGGCGCGGCATGGTCTTCGGCATGACCAACCGCCTGCCCTGGGAGAAGAGCGACCCGCGCCCCCTCTGGCAGGCCTGGGATCGCTTCGGCATGGCCGGTGCCCGCATGGCCGGCTGGTGGGATCCCGCCTGCCCCGTGCGGGTGGACCACGGGCAGGTGAAGGCCACGGCCTACGTCCAGCCGGGAAGGACGCTCCTCGCCCTCGCCTCCTGGGCGAAGGAGGCTGTTACGGTGGTACCCCGGATCGACTGGCCCGCCCTGGGCCTGGATCCGGCGAAGGCCACCCTGCGCGCCCTTCCCATCGCAGGCTTCCAGGAGGCCCGCACCTTCCAGCCCGGCGAGGCCATCCCGATCCCGGCCGGGAAGGGGTGGCTGCTTGAGGTGCGGGACTAGGAGCGTGTCCAAGTAACCGAAGGGACCGCGCTGGAACGCCAGCCGAGTGCCCCAAGGCAACCGAACGAAGGTGGTGTGGTTCACCACTGAGTGAGGTTAACGCTGGGGCGCGACGGCTGGCGCTCCAGCCCGAAGGGTTGAACCCAAAGGGGCTTGATCCGGCGTCGGGCTGCTTGGACGATGAATCCGCATCGCCCTGCACAGCCCTCCTTGGCTAAAGCCCCTTTGGGTTCAACGCGGTTCCCTCCGGTTACTTGGACACGCTCCTAGGCCTTCACCCGCCCATTCCGGATCAGCACGGCCAGGTAGGCCCCCGCCACCACGTCGTAGGACGCGCAGAACGCCGGCCAGAAGGGGGGCGCTCCGGGGTTGGGGTAGAGGGCGTCATGGAAGACGTCGAAGACACCGTGCCCCGCCAATCCGGCCACGGCGAACCACAGGGAACGCGTGAAGCCCACTACCCCGGAAAGGACGAAGGCCGAGCCCACGACCAGCTCCAGGATCAGCGTGGGCGTGGAGGCGCCCATGATCGCGAAGAGCACCCAGTAGGAGGCCACCACGATGGTGACGACGGGGTAGAAGCCCCGCTCCCGGTCCAGCCCCACGAAGGTGCCGAAGAGCCCCACGAGGAGGGCGAGCAGGGTTCCGATCACGTATCCCATGGCGACCTCCTCAGCGGCTCCAAGTATGACCCTTCAGGGGGCGCCCTTGGAGGACCGCGACTTCGCGGAGGTGGCAGCGTTGAGGGCCACGGCGGCGCGGATGAGGGCCTTGAAGGCCTCCGGATCCACGCGCTCCCCTTCCCGGAGGTCGATGGCGCGGCGCGCCTTCCCCTCCAGGCTCGCATTGAAGAGGCCCGTGGGGTCCGGCAGGGAAGCGCCCTTGAGGAAGGTCAGCTTCACCGTGGCCTTGTAGGACTCCCCGGTGCAGATGAGCCCCCCGTGCGACCAGGTGGGGGTGTCCCCCCACTTCAGGTCCTCCTCCACCTCGGGATCCGCCTCGCGGATGAGGGCGCGCAGGGCCGAGAGCGTTTCACCCCGCCAATCGCGGAGCGAGGCGAGCTTGGCGGAGATGGGATCGAGGGCCTGGGGCCCCGCAGGCGGGGTTGGATCCTTCATGGGGGACCTTCCTGAAACGGAATCCTCGGAGTCGAGGTGGGGATCTTTTTGTTCAGGGCGGAGAGGACTGCAGGGATGGCTGGGCAGCATTCTCGACGGCCTGGGATGCACGGGGCAACGACTTTGCATCCCAGGGTGATTCGGGGGACGATCCGGTGCTCAGGGCCGGTGCTTGGAATCGAGCTTGGTCGTTCGGCATCGGGTGGCCCCGAAGGGGCGTAGGGACGGCCCCGCCCACGGCGATGCCTGTCGAGATCCGGAGGGCCAAGGAAGGCCGAGGCGACCTCATCGTTGGAGCACGGTTTGAAGGAGCTCCGATTCGAACATGGCCTTCGGGGAGATCACGGATTCATTGAGGGGAATGTCAGCGCCATAGCGTTCCCGAAGCTTGGCCTTCACCGTTGGGGTGTCCAGGTTGAAATCCCTTAAATGCTCCAACTTCCCGACCTCGAGATCGGTCGATACCTTGTAGAGCTTCCAAACCAATTCGGAGCAGTAGATTCGCTGATCGGACCACTCGAACGTCAGATCGTAGGGTCGCCCTTCGAACCGCTTCGCTTCCGATCGGAGTCTGGCCAAGCGGGGCGGAGTCAGCACCATGGAGGCCTGGGCAAGTCGTTTCACCACGTAGTGCCGGCCCTGCCCGCGTTCGATCCACTGGGCGAGCGGCGTGTACCTCACCGTCGCGATGGCCTCAAAAACGCAGGGCTGGCCGTCTTTCATCAAGACGATGCCCATGTGGCTGTAGGGAGATCCCGTGGCCTGTTGGATGGCCTGGCTTTGGGCCGACCTCGAGGTCTGGAAGATGAGATCGCCTTCCTGCACGCTCGGAAGGACGGATGAACCACAGGCGAACTGAACCGCCAGAAGCAGCGGGACCAGGAGGGTTCGCAGGAAGGGGTAGCCCCTCGGCATGTTCATCTCCTCGCCTCGACGGCAGACCCTACTGATCCTTCACCCCACCCGGCGGCGGGTTGGGGCGGGGGAGGCGCTGCTTGATGCCTTCGAGCTCGTCCTGTTGGGCGCCCATGCTGGGGCGCGGGGGGGGCGGCGGTGGGGGTTTCTTGGGGTCGGGGGGCGGCGGCGGGCTGGGATCCTTCACGAGGCTCTGCAGGTCGTGCACGGCTTCGCCGGTGCCGGGGGCCTCGAGCATGAGGCGCTCGAGGAGGGCTCGGGCCTCTTCGGGCTTCTGCAGCTCCATCTGGCAGCGGGCGGCGAGCAGGAGGGCCCTCGGGCGCCAGCCCGGCAGGGGGCGCGGCGCGCCCTGGCCCGTGAGGCTCTCGAGGCTCTTGAGGGCGTCGGCTGGGAAGCCGCTCCGCAGCTCGATGGCGGCGCGCAGCAGGGCGCGCTCGGGGCGGTCGGGCGCGGGCTTCCAGCGCTGGGCCGTGGGCAGATCGCCGGATTCCAGGGCGCGCTGGGCCAGCCACGCCTTCACGCCCTGGGGCAGCGGCTGGGCTTGCAACTGGGAAGCGCCCAGGGCCATGAGGAGGCCCACCACGGGGCGCCAACGGCTCAGGGGTTGGCCTGCGGCCAGGAGCCAGAGCACGAGTCCCACGAGCGCGAGCCAGGCGCCGGCTTCGGGATGCGTGGGGGTGAGGCTGCGCTGGGCGGGCATGGGCAGCCGACCCGCGAGGAGCTCATTGAGGGTGGGGCCAACTTCGGCAGCCGTGAGCAGCTTGCCGCCGCTGCCCTCGGCGAGGCGGCGCAGGAAGTCGGGTCGTGCGGAGGTGGTGGCGGGCTCCCCGGGCGCGGCGCCCGCACCCACGCCGGTGCGGGGGGGCACGGCCACGGGCTGGATGCCGCCCACCGCCACCGCGTAGAGCGGCAGCTTGGCGAGCTTGAGGGCCTCGAGGGCGCGCTGCAGGGCGGGCTCCTCGGCCTCCCAGGTCTCCTCGCCGTCGCTGATGAGCAGGAGCACGGTGGGCTCCCCAGCGGGGATCTGGGCGGCCACCTGGGGGATCACCCGGCCGAAGCTGGAGCCGGGGCTGCCCACCTCGCCCGGGGTGATCGTGGTGAGGGCGTCCCGCAGCAGGGCGCGGTCCTCCCCTGGCGGCAGGAGGGGGATCTCGTCGCCGCTGAGCAGGGAGAGGCCCCAGCGCAGGCCTGGCCGGGGTTCGCGGAAGAGCTGCTGGAGCTGGGCGGTGGCCGCCTCGAAACGGGAGCCGCCCGGGGCATCCAGGGCCGCCATGGAGCGGGAGACGTCCAGCAGGGCCACAGCCGTGAGGCGGGGCGCTTCGGGCAGGCCCCAGCGTGGCTGCGCGAGGCCCAGGCCCAGGCCCAGGAGCATGAGCAGCATGCCGAAGCCCTGGATCAGCGGCTTTTGGCCGATGACGCGGATGCCCACGCCAGGGCGCAGGGCGGCCCAGGTGCCGAAGAGCAGGGCCAGCACGCCGAGGCCCGCCAGGGGCCACAGCCAGAGGGGCTGCGCGAAGTGGGCGCTCACCGGTTGCCCTCCAACCAGGCGGGATGGGCCGCGCCCCGCTTGCGGGCGAGGTCCAGGGCCAGGGGGATGGCCAGGGCCGCGGCCAGGAGCAGCAGCCAATGGGCGAGGGCGCGGCCCTCGCTGGGGGCGTCCACGGGCAGGCGCGTCTTCTCCAGCTGGTCGATGGCGAGCAGGCTGCGGCGCAGGCCGTCGGGATCCTCGGCGGAGAAGCTCTCACCTCCGGTGGCGGCAGCGACCGCTTTCAGGGTCTCGGGGTCGGCCTCCACCTTCAGCTTCACGTAGCCGCCGCCGTCGATGGGTACGAGGCTCTCGCCGGCGCGGCCGATGGCCACGGTGTGGATGCGGATGCCGTGGTCCTTCGCCTCCTGGGCCGCCTCCAGGGGCAGCACGCGGCCCCGGTTCTGGGCGCCGTCCGTGAGGAGCAGGATGACCCGGCTGCGGGCGGGGCTCTCAGCGAGGCGCCGCACGCCGGTCATCAGGGCGCTGCCGATGGCGGTGCCGTCGTCCCTGGAGGAGATGTCCAGCCGGTGCAACATGCGGAAGAGGCGCGGGTGGTCGGCGGTGAGGGGCGAGAGCGTCACGGGGTGGGCGGAGAAGAGGATGAGCGCGAAGCGGTCGTCGGAGCGCTTGGCGATGAAGGCGCTGAGGAGCCGCTTGGCGGCAGTCCAGCGGTCCTCCACGCCGGCGTGCTCGCCATCGATGATGCGCATGGAGCTGGAACCATCCAGCACCACGGCGAAGTCCACCACGGGGGCCTGGCCCTTCACATCGGTGCGCCACTCGGGGCCCGAGGCCGCGAGCACCAGGCAGGCCACGAGGAGGGGCGGCATCCAGCGGGCTGTGAGGCGCGCGAGGCGGGAGGCGGGGCGCGAGGAGGGGATCCCCCAGCGGTAGGGCTTGCGCCACACGAGCCAGAGCAAGGGCGCCAGCAGGAGCAGGAAATAGGGGGTCCGCAGCGCGATCATGCCCGGGCCCCCTTCCGCAGCTCGACCTCGTGGGCCTTGGCGTCCAAGGTCTTCAAGAGGAGGGGCAGGTCGGGGAAGGCGGGGCTCAGCAGGCCGAAGCGGGCGGCATCCAGGCTCTGCGCCCACTGAGCCCAGGGGTCGAGGCCGCGCTGGCGGAAGGTCTCGGCGCCCCAGGCCAAGGCCTCGTCGCCGAAGTGGGCGCCCAGCAGCTCACGCCCGGCGGCGTGGGCCCGGTCCAGAGCCTCGCGCTCGCGCACCGGCGGCCAGAGCTTGGCAAAGGCATGGCGCGCCTGCCGTTGGCGGCGACCCGCGGCACCCCGGTGCCAGAGCACCAGCAGGCCCGTGAGCAGAAGCAGGAACGGGCTCAAGGCCACGGCGGCCCAGCCATAGGGGAAGGGCAGCAGGGGGAGCTGGTCCTCGCGCCCGCCGCCCCAGCCCATCCACGGCGCGCCGTGGGGCGTGGTGCGGGGCACAGGCAGGCGCAGCTCCGGCGCACGGCGGCCATCGCCGAGGTCGAGGGCGGGGATGAGCACCGTGCCCGGCTCCAGGGCCTGCACTTGGAAGCGCCAGCCCTTGCCGTCCGGCAGCGGCTCCAGGGCGCGCAGACGCAAGGGACCGAGCTTTTCATCCACCACGGGGCGGGGCAGGGGCTTGGCGGCGGGATCGTCCTCGCGCAGTTCGAGCACCTCGAGCTGACCGAAGCGGAGCTCCTTCGGGGCCTTCCACTGCGGGGCGGCGGTGAGGGGAAAAGCTGAAATCACGAGCGCCACGACGCCACGACGCCACGAAAAACCCAAGTGACCCCTGAACCCAAGTTCGTGGCGCCGTGGCGTCGTGGCGCTGAAATGGAAGCTCATGCCCCCGTCCCCTTCAAATAGGCGGACAGCCGCGGCACGGGATCTTCCAGGATGGGCCAGCGCTGGCGGCTGACGGTGGGGGGCAGGCCGGGGTCGGGCCACTGCATGGCGGTGCGGCTGGGGGGCAGCTCGGGCTCGAACCAGACCACCCGGTGGCGGGCGGCCAGGGGCTTCAGCGCGGGGGCGAGGCCCTGGAGGCCGGCGCCGTTGCTGAAGAGCCAGAGGCGGTGGCCCTTGCCGTGCTCGCCCCAGTGGCCGAGCGCCGCCTGCCAATCCTCGGGGCGGGGGATGCTCGGGCCACGCTCCACCAGGTACTCCAGGGCGCGCAGGCCGTGGGCGCGGCCGCGGCGGGGGGCGAGGCGCAGGGGCGGCGTCTTCGCGTCGCCGGGCACGATGAGGCCGAGGCGGTCGCCGCCGGCCTGGATGGTGGCGAAGGCTGCGCCGCAGATCTCCAGGGCCCAGCGCAGGGGGCTCACCGGGTCGCCCAGGAACATGGAGGGGCTGGGATCGATGACGAGCCAGAGGATGAGTTCGCGGCTGGCCTCGAAGCGCTTGAGGATGGGCTCCCCGGCCCGGGCCGTGAGCGGCCAGTTCATGAAGCGGGGATCGTCGCCGTACTGGTAGGGGCGGTTCTCCACGAAGGTAAGGCCCGAGCCCTTCACGCTGCTGGGGTGCAGGCCCTCGGTGCCGCCCGACAGCTTGCCCCGGATGCGCAGCGGAAGCCGGCGCAGGCGCGCGAGGAAGCTCGGGGGGAGGGGCATGGGAGCAGTATGAGGATCAGGGGGCCGGGAGGTCCAGGGGCTCGCGGCGGGGATCCTCGTCGGGGCTGCGCAAGGTGAGGGTGCGGCCCCTGCGGTCCACGGCCCACTCGAGGATCTCCCCTGCGGCCAGTCGCGCCTCCAGGGCCGTGAGGGTGAGGGCGGCGCCGCGGAAGGGGCCAGCGGCGAGGACGCGGTCGCCCGTGCGGAAGCCCGCGGCGAACCAGGGGTGGCAGCGGGGCAGGTCCGCCACTTCGAGGAAGGGCGAGCCCCGGCGGTGCCAGGCGAGGGGCAGGTGGCGCGCCCCTTCCGCCACCGGCCCCGGGGGGCCCAGGTGGAGGCGGCCTTCGCGGAGGTCGAAGGTGCAGGGGCCCGGCAGCAGGGCCGGAAGGCCGAGGATGGGGCCCGGGCCGAGGAGGGCGCGTCGCCGGGGGAAGCGCCCGCCGAGGGCCTCCAGATCCACGCGGCCTTCGCGCACGGTGCGCACCCCGTCCACGGCCCCGGCCACGTCGCAGCCCGGCAGCTCCCGAAGGCCGGGCGTGTCCTCGGGGGCCACGAGGGCCACGGAAGCGCCCGTGTCCACCAGGGCCTCCCGACCTTCGCCGCCCAGGCGGCACGCCACGTGGGGGCGGGGATCTCCCGCCTTCCGGAGCAAGGGGATGACGGTTCCGGCGACGGGAGGCCCCTCCCACACGAGGACGCCCCGGGCCGCGTCCAGGGTGAACCGGCGGCCCGCCAGGAAGGGCAGGCCCAGGATTCCGTCCACGGGGTGGTCCAGCCAGCGGTTCACGGCGTCCAGGTCCATCACGAGCACGGGCACGTCCGCCTGATGCAGGTCGCCCACGCGCAGGGCGCGGAGGCGGCGGGCGAGGGCGGAGCGACCGGCCCCGGCGAAGCCACCCACCGTCTCCCGCCGGAAGGGGGCCCTGACGAGGCCCCGGGCCGCCGCGGGCGTCAGCAGGCAGTGGCGGGCACCCGTATCCACCACCAGGCGGAGGGTGCGGAGCACGCCGCCCTCCGCCTCGGCCTGGACCTCCACCACGGGCTTGAGCTCCGGCCCCAGCTCCAGCGGCACGGCCTGGGCGGCGAGGGGGCCGCCCAGGCTCAGCGCGAGGAGGAGGGCCCTCATTCCAGCCCGCTCACCTCGCCCTCCTGGGGGGCCCGCACCTGGGTGGCCAGGGTGACGGTGCCGGCGCCCTTGGCGGGCACGGCCACCTTCCAGGTGCGCACGCCGGGCACGCGCTCCTCGGCGCCGGGCGTGGTCTCGGGGAGCACCGTGACCTTGACGGACTCCTGGTTGGACTTGAGCACCCGATCCTGCACTTCCACGTCCACGGTCTCGCCGCCGTCGTTGGCCAGCTCCACCTGGTCGCGCAGGGTCCACTGGCGTTCCTTGGAGAAGGTGCCCACCACCTCCTCCTTGCGGTCCAGGTGGCGCAGGGAGACGCGCAGCGTCTTCACGGGGCCGAAGCCCAGCTGGAAGGGCTGCTTGGGGGCGGGCAGGGCGAGCGGACTCTCGCCCAGGCGCTGGGCGCCCACGTAGTGGGTGACCGTGGCCGCGGGGAAGAGGGGGAAGTTGGCGGGCGTGTCGAAGCGGGCCACCTGCTGCACGTTGGCCTCCAAACGGGGCACGGCGAGGAAGGCGAGCTTCGGCGCCAGCTCCTTGCCGAGCACGCGGAAGCGGTGGGGTTCGCCATCGCTGGGGATGTCCTTGGGACCCTCCAGGGCCCAGGTGGCGGCGAGGCCGGAGGCTTCGTCCACCATGGCGGCGTCGGATTCGGTGGCGGCCTCGGGCTCGGGACTCGGGGGCGGAGGTGCTCCTATCCCGCTCGAGACCACGCCGGGGGCAAAGAAAGCGAGCTGGTTCATGTCGCGACCCTGCGGAAGGCTCGCCATGGCTTCTTTGCGAACCCGACGACCGCTCTCCAACCCCACCACCTGCGGCCCCTCAAAGGTCTGGAATCCCAGCCCCCGGCTGGGCCGCGCATTGCTGATCTCCACCTTCACGCCCTCCCAGGACTCGCCCGTCTTCTGGGTGATGGCGGCGTAGAGGCCCAGGGCGAGGGTCTTGCGGTCTTCGCTGAGGCGGGCTTCGTACACGGGGCGCCAGCGAGCCTGGGTCTGCCGGTAGTTCAGCTCCACCTCCACACTCCCGGCCCCGGCGGTGGTGACCTCCACGCGCACGATGCTGGGGGCCGTGCGCTGCTGGCCCTGGCGCTTGGCTAGTTCCGCATCGAGGCGCTGCTCCTCTTTGGTGAGGTCGGCGAGGTCGCGGGCGGCGCGGCGCTCCTCCTTCATGAGCGCGGCGAGGCGCTGCTGGAGGCCCTTGCCGAACTCCGCCACGGATTGCGTCGAGGGGAGCGTGTAGGTGAGGCGGGTGCTCAGCTCCTTGGCGTGGGTGGCCTGCAGTTCCTTCAGGAACTTCTGCTCGGCGGCCAGGGAGTCGCGCTGGGCTTCCAGGGCGTCGCGGCGGTCTTTCAGGCCCTCGCGCTCTGCCTGCAGGCGCTTCCACTCCGGCGTCTCGGTGACGGCGCGGACGTCGGCGCGCACGGCCACGTCGCCCAGGCGGGTGCCGCCGGGCCCCTTGGCGCTCACCTGCAGATCGTCCAGGCGCAGGCCCGTGGGCAGGTCGGTGAGTTCGAGGCGGTGGACGCCCGCGCCCTCCACGCGGGTGCGGCCGATGCGGGTGACCCAGGCCTCGTCGGGGTGCAGGCGCACCCGGGTGAGGGGGGCCTGGAGGACCTGGGGTTCCTCGGCCGCGAGGAGGACGGTGAGGGCCGGCAGGAGCAGGAGGGTGGTGCGCATGGAGACGTTCCTTGGGAAGGGGGCCATTACAGCACGGCCGGAGGTGGGGTCGGATCAATCCCGGGGGGCTTGGGGGGTGGGCAGGGGCATGGGCCCGCCCAGGAGGGGTGAGGTCGAGGCCACGATCCCCACGGTGGGGGGGAGGGGCCGCCGCTTGGGGCGGCGGGGCCGGGGGTGTGCGGCCTTGGGTGGCGGAGGGGCCACCTTGCCCATCAGGGTTCGCGGCACGGGCATGGGCGCGCCGCCTGTGGGCCCCTGGGCCGCGAGGACGCCGGGGGCGGTGGCGAGGAGCCCCAGGATGAGGGCGGCGGCGAAGCGGGTCCGGCGGCGGCCCCGCGCCCGGCGGGCCCCCACGGGGCAGTCCGCCGTGAGGACGGTGCCGTCGGCCCGCCGCCACAGGCGCAGGCAGGGCAGGGGACCCTCGCCCCCGAAGAGGGCCATCACCTCGGCGGTGGTGAGCTGGGCCACGTTGTACACGTGCTTGTCGCACTGGGCGCAGAGGCGCTTGCGATCGTCGCCGGCCATGGCGTCCCAGGCGGCGTCGCAGGGGGAGGCGATCTGGAGGTGGGCTAGGAAGGTTTCGGCGGGGGTCATGGGGGGCTCCTGGATCGGGAATGCCGCCACGCTGGTATTCCTTTCAGGGGATTTTTCCCCCCATGGTGCGAGGGTCGGTCCGGGGCCTTGGCTGCGCGGGAGCGAGCAGGGGAATCCTCCCCCTGCCACCTCTGCGCGGATTCCCCCTGGCCCCGGTTCCACGGGTCCACAGGGGCGGGGCAGCGGTGCGCATTCCCCGGTTCTCAGGCATACTCGGGGCATCCACTTACCTGTCAGGTGAATCGTGCGCGTCTGGACTGTTTCAAAGGTTGGGGTCCCCCTGCTCGGACTCTGGTTGATGGCCTGCGGAGGTGGGGGTGGAGGCTCGTCGACGCCTGCCGCCGCGGCACCGACCTGGCACCCCCTCACGTCTTCGCTCACGGGAGGCAGCCTCACGATCACCTCCGTCGCCTTCGCGGAAGGCCAGGCGCCTGGGGTGGTGTGGACGGACAGCGTGCATTCCTGCTTCGCGGGGAAGCTGAATCCGAACGGAGCGCCCATGTCCAAGAGGGAACTGGTGCACACCGATGCGACCTTCAGCAATGTCTCCGGCTTCTCCCTCGGGCCCGCCGGGCGGCAGATGGCCGCCTGGGTGAACGGGGCCGGGCAGACGGTCACCTTGGAATCCTCCGATGCTACGGGGTGGGACGCCTCCACGAGCCTGGTGGGATCGGCCCCCGGCGCGATGCTCGGGCTCGCCTACGATGCGCAGGGGAACGCCTTCGCCGCGTTCGCGAAGGCCTGGACGGCCGTCACCTACTCCGTGGCGGTGAAGGCCCCGGGCATGCCGTGGGGAGCCCCCGTGGATCTGGGAACGGTGCCCGACGTGGCGAATCCGGTCCGGTTGCTGGTGGCACCGACCGGTTACGCAGCGCTGGTGTGGCAGCAGACCTACACCGGCAGCGAGGGGCTGTGGGCCCGGGTGTACACGCCCGGCTCCGGGTGGGGGGCTGCCCAGCTGTTGACAGCCTCGGGAACCCTGTCCGCGGTCGAGCTCCGTGGATGCGTGGGCACGGATGGATCCATCTATGCCGGCGTGGTGTACGCGGACTACACGACCTACACCAACGAGCTGAGGGTGGTCCGGTATCAACCGGCCACGGGGTGGACGAGCCCCACGGCCCCTGCCGCGACGGGGACCAGCTTTTCCGACCTGCTGATGGTCGGATTGCCCGGGGGCAAATTGCTGACCCTGTGGGCCTCCCCGCAGCCCGGCCTGACCGGGGCGGAGCTGTCGGGGGGGGCTTGGACCACCCCTTCGTCCTACCTCTCGGTCAGGACCCTCGTGTGCAACGATCCCCATGTGGCCGTCAGCTCGAATGGAACCTTGCTCTTCGCCTGGCGTTCATCGATCTCGGGCACCTCTGAGGAGAATGTCTACGCCGCCCTCCGGGAAGGCGGGGTGACCTCGAACGAAGTCCCCCTCGGGCCTGCGCACCAGCGGGACGCCCTCATCACCGGTCTGGGATTCGACGCCGATGGCCTTGCGACGGTCGTGGGCTTCAGCGATCACTGGGACAACGGGGCCCTGGTCGGACATCCCTGGATCTCCAACTACCACTAGCCGCGGCGGGGCGGGTCCCTTCAGGCCCTCAGGCGGTCCCTCCCTCAGGTGCCGGTGCTCGGCCCGCCCTCACCCCTGCTTCTTCTCCTCCAGCTCCAGCCACTCCAGCTCCAGCGCCTCCAGCTCGGCCTTGGCGGCGTCACGGTCCCTGAGGGCCTGGTGGCCGGGGGCCTCGGCGGTGAGGAAGGCGCTCGGATCGGCGAGGAGCGCGTCCAGTTCCTCGAGCTGGGTGTGGAGCCCCACCATCGCGTGCTCCACGGCGGCGAGGCGGCGCTCCTCCTTCTGGCTGAGGCCGGCCTTCTTCGCCTTGGCGGGGGCCTCGACCTTGGCGGCCTTCACGGCTTCGGCTTTGGGCGCGGCCTCCGCGGCCCGCTGCTCGCGCAGGCGCTTCACGGTGTCTGGCGGGCCCTCGAAGAGCTCCCAGCGGGGGCTCCCGTCCGCGTTCCAGGCCAGGGTGTGGGTGGCCACCTGATCCAGGAAGAAGCGGTCGTGGCTCACGAGCAGCACCGTGCCCGGGAAGCCCTGGAGGGCCTCTTCCAGGTTCTGCAGGGTGGGGATGTCCAGGTCGTTGGTGGGCTCGTCGAGCACGAGCAGGTCCGCCGGGTGGAGCATGGCCTTGGCCAGCAGCAGGCGGTTGCGCTCGCCGCCGGAGAGGGTGGCGGCATCGCGGCGCTGGTCCTCGGCGTTGAAGCCGAAGCGGGAGAGGTAGACCTGGATGGGCTGGGTGGCGCCGCCCGGGAGCTGCACGACGCCGGCGCGATCGGCGAGGTTGTCGCTGACGCTGCGGCCCGCTTCCAGCTCGCCGCGACCCTGGCTGAGGAAGGTCACCTTGGCGCCGGGGTGGCGGGTGAGCTCGCCGCCCGTGGCGGTGAGGTTGCCCAGCAGCAGGTTGAGCAGCGTGCTCTTGCCGCAGCCGTTGGGGCCCAGCAGGGCCACGCGCATGCCCCGCTGGAGGAACATGTCGAGGCCGCCCATGAGCTCGGGGCCGCCGGGATAGCTGAAGGTCACCTTCTCCGCCCAGAGGAGCGCGTCGCTGCGGTTGCTCCCGCCCTGGAAGGCGAGGCTGGCGCGGTGCTCCACCTTGGTGCGCTCGCCCACGGTGTCCTTCAGGTCCAGCACTTCCTCGATGCGGATCTTCGACTTGCGGGTGCGGGCCTTGGCGCCGCGGCGCAGCCAGGCCAGCTCCGTGCGCAGGCGGTTCTGCATGTGCTCCGTGAGGCGGGCCTCACGGAACTCCTGGTCGGCCTTGAGCAGCAGGTAGTCGCTGTAGCCGCCTTCGTAGCTCGTAAGCTTGCCGATCTCCAGCTCGATCATGCGGTCCACCACGGCATCCAGCAGGTGGCGGTCGTGGGTGATGAGCAGCAGGGCGCCGGGGAAGGCCTGGAGCCAGGCCTGGAGGCGGTCCACCTGCTCGGCGTCCAGGTGGTTGGTGGGCTCGTCGAGGATGAGGAGGTCCGGCGCCTTGAGCCAGGCCTGGGCCAGGGCCACGCGCTTGCGCCAGCCGCCCGAGAGGCTCTCCACGGTGCGGGTGAGGTCGCCCAGCTCCCACTCGGTGCGGGCCTTCTCCAGGCGGGGGGCCAGATCCCAACCCCACTCGTTGAGCTGGTGCTCGATGTGCTCCAGTTCGTCGTGGAGCTTGGGGTCCTCGTGCTGATCGAGGGTGGCGTGGAGCTGGGCCTGGCGGTCCAGGAGGGCGGCGTGGTCGGCGAGGGCCGCTTCGAGGGCCTCCTTGATGGTGGCGCCGGGGGCGAACTCGGGCTCCTGGGAGAGGCGGGCCACGCGCAGGCCCTGGGTGAGGATCACCTGGCCGCCATCGGGGGTGTCCTCGCCCGCCAGCAGGCGGAAGAGGGTGCTCTTGCCCGCGCCGTTGCGGCCGATGAGGCCCACCTTCTCCCCCTGCATGACGCCGAAGGAAAGGTCATCGAGGATGGCCCGCACACCGAACCGTTTGGTGACGCGGACGAGGCTGAGGGCGATATCAGGCAAGGGCTGCTCCAGCCCTCCAGAATCGCATGGGTGGGCCCCGAACTGGAGGCCTACTCCACGTGGATGGGCAGGGCCCAGCGGTAGCCGGTGCCCAGGACGGGCTCCACGGGGGAGGCCTGGCCCCCCTCCGCCAGCTTGGCGCCGAGCTTCTTGATGAGGGCATCCACGGTGCGGCGGGTGGCCTTGGCCTTGGCCGGGCCCAGCACGGTCACGAGGGCGCCTTTGTCGCAGGGGGCGCCCCGGGCCGCGAGGAGGGCATCCAGCAGGCGCAGCTCCCGGCCCGTGAGGTCGAGGCCCGCGCCCGCCCGGTCCACCCAGTGGCGCCGGAGGTCGAAGCGGTAGGGGCCACTGAGGAGCACTTCGGCCTGGCGGGCGTGGGTGCGCCGGAGCAGGGCCTTGATGCGCAGGCGGAGCTCCTGGGGGGAGAAGGGTTTCACGGCGTAGTCGTCGCAGCCCAGCAGGAAGGCCTGGAGGCGGTCCAGATCGCCCTCCTGGCCCGAGTACACGATGATGGGCACGTCGTCTCCGAGGCTGCGCAGGGTGCGCAGCACTTCGAAGCCATGGACGCCGGGCATCACGAGGTCCAGCACGATGAGGTCCGCCGGCTTGGCCTCGTGCATGTCGAGGCCCACGGCGCCGCTCTCGGCGAGCATCACCTCGTAGCCATCCTTGAGCAGGAGGACCTCCATCAGCTTCCGGAAGCCGGGATCGTCGTCCACCACCAGGATTCGGGCCATGCGTCCCTCCACCTCATCCATCGGTCAGGGTGACGGAGGATCCTGAGATCTGCGAGGGGAATTCGAGCCCCGTTCACAGGATCGCAACGTCGGAACCTTTCAATGGGTCCATGACCACCCTCCCTCCCCCGCCTCGGAAATCCTCGATCCGCCTCGGCGAATACCGCCTTACGGCGGGGCTCTCGGAGGATCCCTTCGGCACGCTGCACCGGGCCGTGCGGGTGGAGGGCGGGGCCTTCGGCCGCCACGCCCTGATCCGCCGCTTCCATCCCCGTTGGCTCGCCGCGGGCCTGGGGACCGCCCTGGCGGAATCCGTGCCCCAGAGCCTCCGCCTGGGGGAGGCCCGTGGCCTCGCCGCCCACTGCCGCATTTACCACCAGGCCACGGAGCCGTGGATCAGCTACGACCTGGACCCGGGTCTCACCCTGGCGGAGCTGCTGAACCGCTGCCGGGCCCAGGGCATGGTGCTCGGGCTGGAGCACGCCCTCACGGTGCTGCGGGACTTGGCGGGCGTGCTGGAACATCTGCACCTCCGGGACGTACCCCACGGGCTGCTGGTGCCCGACCTGGTGTGGATCACCACCGAAGGCTCGGTGCTGCTGCTGGACGCCCCCGTGGCGCCGCAGCTCCGCCGGGTGATGGGCGCGGCGCCCGTCCCCGGGC
The DNA here is from genome assembly GCA_035254125.1 of Holophagaceae bacterium. Classification (GTDB taxonomy): domain Bacteria; phylum Acidobacteriota; class Holophagae; order Holophagales; family Holophagaceae; genus JAFDVN01. The sequence goes on from DATFAX010000096.1 coordinate 41,456, forward strand.
TCGAGGTGCTGGCCCAGGCGCCGCCTTCCGGGGCGGCCCGCGACCTCCACCTGCTGGCCTGCCTGGGGTGGCAGCTCCTGACCCTGGAGCCCGAGGTCCCTCCCCGGGCGGAGGTGCTGGTGGCTTCGCTGGAAGCCTGGGCGACCACCGCCGAAGGGGGATTCCCGGCCGCCCTGCGCGGCCTGTTCGCCCGCATGGTGGGCCTGGAGGAGGGCTTTGCCGATTTCGCGGCCTTCCAGGTTGAAAGCGGGGTCGCCCTGCGTTTGGAGGACCACGCGCCCTCCACCTTCAACCTGGCCTTCCTCGTCCACACGCTGCTCCGGGATCGCATCGCGGTGGAATCGCGGGAGCTGGAAGCCGAGCGCGCCGCCACATGGACCGTGAGCGCTGCGGTGCCGGTGCTCACCGGAGGTGAGCCGCCGGCGGCCCCGGCGCGCTCCTGGCGGGCCCTGGGGATGGCGGGTGGCCTGCTCCTCGCGGGTGCGGCCGGGCTCCTCTTCACGCAGCGCAGCGGATCCCACGAAGCGGAAGGCCTGCGCCGGGCCCTGGCCGAAGCCCAGCGGCAGCAAGCAGAGCGGGATCAGGCCCGGGCGGACGTGGAGGCTTCCCTCCTGCGCGAGTCCGAGCGCCGGGCCCGGTTGCAGGCCCAGGTGACCGAGGCCCGGGACGCGGCCAAGGTGGAAGCGTTGGAGCAGGAACTCAAGGCGGCGCGCATGCGGCAGGCGGAGCTACTGGCCCGGCAGGCTCGGGCCCGGGCCGAAGCCGAGGAGGCGGCGGCCCTGGCGCGTCGGCTGCAAACACGGGCGGCGGGGGGGCCGGCCCCGGTGCCCTCGCCGCTGCCGCAGCCCGCCGCGCCGCCCCTTGGGGAGGCCCCGGCCCGACTCCTCCAGCAGGCCCCCTGGAAGGGCGCCCCGGTGCGCCTCCGGGTGTTCGTGGGCGAAGGGGGCCGGGCCCTGAGGGCCCTGGCGGCGGAGGGAGCGGGAACGGCGGAGGCCGAGGCCCTGGAAGCCGCCCTGCGGAGCACCTACCAGCCCGCCTTCGCGGGCGGGAAGGCCACCCGGAGCTGGGTCGAGGTGGAGCTCAGCGCGCGCTAGGCGGTTCCACCAGGAGGGTGTCGACGAAGGCGAAGGCCGAGGATTCCGTGAGGCCCTGCACCTTCAGCCAGCGTCCCATCCCCAGGTCCAGGTAGAGGTCGCGGCCGGGAGTCCACCAGGCCTTGCGACCGCCCCGTCCCTGGAGGCGGCGGGCCTCCTTGAGCTGGCCCTCGGCGGGCCGCAGGGTGGCCGACAGTTCCAGGCGCCCTTCGGTGGTGGCGAGCACCAGGCGTCCCTGGATCCAGGTCCAGCGGCCCCTGGGCCAGCGCAGGCGGGTGCCATCCGGGGCGGTGAGGTGATCGCCCTCGACGAGGGGCTGGGGGAAGGTGGGCACCCACTGGGCGGTGCCGAGGACCTGCGCCGCGTCCCAGCCCACGCTGCCGAGGTCCGCCAGATCCGTATCGCCGAGCTTCATGCGGAAGGCCGAAGCCGGAGCCTGATCGAAGGTCGGATCCACGGGCACCCAGCGGCCGCCCAGCTTCACCTCCACCCAGAAGTGGGGGCCCAGCACATCGTCCAAGGCCACCCAGCCCACGGCGCCCCGCGCGGGCACGCCGAGCTTGCGGAGCAGGGCCACGGCGAGCACGCCGTGCTCGGTGCAATCGCCCCTCGGCGTGAGCGCCACCTCCCGGGCGGAGGCGAAGCCCACGCTGTAGTCCTTGTCGGTGATCCACTCGAACACGAAGCGGTTCACGGCCTGGGCCAGTTCCCAGCGGGAGGCGCCGGGCCGCGCATTCAGGCGGCGGATCAAGCCGTCGAAGAGGGGATCCGTGAAGGGCACCAGGGGTGTCGGGGCGAGGTAGGGGGCGTCCTCGGCCGTCGGGGCTCCCGACACCGGAGCCTGGGTGGCTTCGGTAGCTGTGGGCGGCGCCGCGCGGTGCAGCCGCCAGCGGTCCTTGGCCAGCACCTCGATCTCCGGCGCGGAGGCCAGGGTCACGGGCTCGCCACCTTCCTGGCGCACCTCCACCTCCGGCAGCCAGGGCAGGAAGGCATGGAGGGGCAGGGCCTTGAGGCTGCGGTCGAAGAGGTTCTCCTTCAGACCCGTGGGCGACGGCGCCGGCAGGCTCGCCAGCTGGGTGAGCACCTCCATGCCGCCAAGGACGGAGCGGTGGCGCACCTCGCCCTGGGTGGGGCTCAGCCAGAGCTCCGTGGGGAGGTCCTGGCGGCCTTCGGTCTCATGACCCCGGAACCGCACGGCGTCGGGCACCCCGGGCAGGGGATCCGGGCCCAGGGGGGAAAGGTCCAGCGTGGACCACTGCTGCAGGGCGAAGACGTAGGTCACCAGCTTCACCTGGCTGCGGGTGCGGGCCGCCTCCTTGAGGCGGGCCTGCTGGTCCTCCGGCCACAGCACGGCGCCTTCGGGCACCGTCTCCACTTTGGCCTCACCCCGGGCGGGCTTCACCTTCAGGTCCCGGGGAGCCGCGGGCGACCAGGTGGCTTCGCCGGTGAGGGGCTCCGCGGAGAGGCGCAGGCTCCAGGTGAAGGTGAGCGACCCGTCGGCGGCGCGTCGGGTGGTGAGGGTCTGCTCCTGCTTCACCGTCTGGCCGAGGCGGGTGAGTTCCAGCCACTCCCGCTCGGTAACCTCCCGGTCCCCCCGGGTGCGTTCGGCGCCGCCGGTCTCCAGCCCATCCACCCATTGCCGGAAACGGAGGGGCTCGGGGTGCGCGGGTGCCTGGCTCCAGAGGATCGGGGCCGCGAGGGCGAGGGCGAGGAGGGGGAAGCGGGGCATCCCGCCAGTTTACGGGGTTCCCCCTCCGGGCCGCAGGCCGTTCAGAACTGGGGGCCCTGCTGCAGGCGCATCATGCGACCGCGCATCCGGTCGCGGTGGCGGGCGAGGATCGCCGCGGCCTTCTCCCGCTGCTCGGGGGTGAGGAGGGCCCGCACCTGGGCCAGGTCGGCACGGCGGGCCAGCAGCAATTGGAAGCGGGCATCGGCGGCCTTCTGGTGGAGGTCCCGGAGGGTGGCCTCGGGGGTGGCGGGGTCCTGGAGGGCCTTGGCCAGGGCCGCGTGGGCCTCCTGAGCGGCCTGCCGCTTGGCGGCGTTGGCCGTGAACTGGCTGCTGCGAAGCGCCTGGATCTTGGTCTGCTGATCCGAGGTGAGCTGCAGGGCCCTGGCGAGGCGCTGGCCCTGGCGGCCCGGGTGGGGACCGTCCTGGGGCGTCGGCTGCTGGGCGGCGAGGGGGAGCAGGGTGGCGAGGGTGAGGATGAGGGCTTTCATGGTGGCCTCCTTCTGGATCCTTGGACCCGGAGGGGCGGATTTGGTTGAGCAGGGGCGAGGCGTTTGGCCCCAGCCCGAAGGGTTGAGTCCGGAGGGCCCTGGTCCGGCGTCGGCCCCGCTGGAATCAACGCGGCTCCCCCCGATACCTTGGACGGGCTCCTGGGCGTTTGACACACTCAAGATCCGGAGTCCGCCTGCTCACCGTCCTGGATGCCATCGTGCTGCGCCCCACGCCCTTCGAGGAGGGTGGCCTCATCGTCTCCTTCCTCACGGAGCACGGCGAACGGGTGACGGGGTTGGCCAAGGGCGCGCGGAAGGCGTCCGCCAAGTGGGTGAGCAGCTTCGAGCCCCTCTCCCAGGTACGGCTCACGCTCTTCGGGAAGGAGCAGAGTGACATCCGGCGCATCACCCGCTGCGAGCTGCAGGCCAGCCCCCTCACCTTGGGGCACCTGGCGTCGAGCCTCGTGGTGGCCTGCCTGGCGGACCTCTTCGACCGCTGCTCGCGGGAGGGGGTGGAAGATCCCCGGATGTTCCGCCTGGCCAATGCCTGCGCCCGGGCCCTCAAGGCCGATCCGGACAAGGCCCTGGCCATCCTGGCCTATGCGGAGCACTGGCTGCTCCACCTCCTGGGGCTGCTGCCCCATCCCCGCACCTGCGGCCGCTGTGGCCGGGAGGACACCCCCCTCACGGCCCTGGAGGTCGAGGGCGGCTGGGTGTGCGCCGCCTGCACCCCCATGAACCCCGGGGAGGGGCTGCCCCCCGGGGCCCGGGAGCACCTCCGGCGCCTCCGCACGGCCTCGGCGGAAACCTGCCCCCCCCTGGAGCCGGGGAACGAGGCTCAGGAGGCCATCACCCGCCTGCTGCGGCATCGGCTCCTGGATGAGCTGGGCGGACGCCTGGCCAGCTACGAGGTGCTGTTCCAGATCCTCTGAACCCGGGGATCCCATGCCCGGATTCACCTCCACCGCCCCCCCGGGCCGATAGGAGGGGGATCTCTGCGGGAGCACCATGAACCTGGACCCCAAGCTCTGGAGCCACTTCGGCGGCCGGCAACTGCTGGTGGACGCGGGCATCCTCACCGTGCTGGCGGGCTTGGTCTCCCTGATGCTCCGCTACCCGGGCGGGCTGAGCCCCCTGGAGGGCGGTGGGCTCGTGGCCGCGGTGGGGTTCCTGTTGATCCTGGGACGCCGGGCCCTGGGCTGGCACCGGGCCATCACCGTGCAGGCCTTCCTGCCCGAGTGGTCCGAGCGCATCGCCCAGGGGGATGTCCGCACCGTGGAGCCCCCGCCGGGTCTGGATGCCGAGCAGCGCCGGGTGGCGGACGTGCTCAACGGCTGCCTGAGGGAACTGGGTCACCTCCGCGAGGTGCGGGAGGGGCTCGTGGCGGACCACCTGCGGGAATGGGATGCCGCTGAAGGGCTCCTCCGGGACCTGGAATCCGAGCGGGAGCGGAGCTTCGAATCCCAGGAATCCCTGCTGAAGGAACTGGACGCCTTCGCCGAGGAGCTCCGCGCCCAGCTGGAGGATTCCCAGGTCATGGCCCGGGTGGCCGAGCGCCGGCGGGGGCTCGCCGATGCCGCCACCTCCTCCCTCGGTTCCGGCATGGAGTCCTCCCTGGAGTCCCTGCGCATGGGGCTGGAGCGCCAAGAGGAGCTGGTGCAGATGATCCGGGATACCCTGCCCCGCCTCCGGCGCGAGGGGGACACGCTGGCCCAGCTGGCCGACCGGGCCATGCGGCGGGCCGCACGCCTGGGCTCCGCCATGAAGGGCGTGGCCTCCCATGGCTCCCAGATGCTCGAGGGGATCCAGGAGCGCTCCGTGCAGCTCCTCCGCATGCGCGAGCTGGCCATGGATCTGCGCGAGCTGGGCGAGGGGCTGCAGCGCCGGGCCCGCAACCTGCAGCACGAGGAGAACGAGACCGGTGAGAGCCTCCAGGGCATCCAGGACAGCCTCCGCGGCATCGATCACGTGGCCAAGCAGACGGGCCTCCTGGCCGTGAACGCGGCCATCCTCTCCCAGGAGAGCCGGGGTTCCCGGGGCTTCCAGGTGATCGGCAGCAAGATCCGGTTGCTCTCGGAGCAGACGGCCCAGGGCACGGCGGAAGTGGCGCGCATCCTCGGCGAGCACCGGCTCGGCCTGGAGCGGGATGCCATGGAAGTGGCCTCCCTGGGCGAAGCCATCGAACAGGTCCACGCCCGCCTCCACGAGCTGATCCTGAACATGGGCCGCATGGATCATCACAGCCAGGAGCTGGAGCGCTCCATGGCCACCCACCAGGACCTCATCCGGGATCTGGAGACCGCGGGCCGGGAGGCCATGGAGAGCCTCCAGGAGATCCCGCCCCGCTCCGAGGTGCTCGGCACCCTGGCGCTGCGTCAGCGGGCCGCGGAGCAGGAGCTGGAGAGCGGGCACAACCAGGCCCTGCGCCTCATGGATCGCCTCTCGGAGGGCGCCGGGGCCCTCATCCGCTCCCAGGAGGAGGCCCATCGGGACCTCTGGATGGTGGTGGACCGGCAGGAATCCCTGCGGCAGTCCAAGGCCTTCCAGGCCCTGGCCCATGGCCGTCTGCACCAGCTGTGGGAGGAGGCCCGTGTCCGCCGTCAGGAGGAGCAGTCCTCCTGGGATGCGGCCGGTAACCTGCGGGCCCAGCGGGGCCTCCTCCTCGGCGGGGCCCCGGACCTTCCCCCCGGCCTGCCCGGATACCTGGACGAGGGGCGGGCGGTGGTCCGCCTCCTGGAGGCGGACGCCTTCGGCCTCCCCCGTCCGGGGGCGCTCGATCGCCTGGTCTCCAGCGACGGGGGCCGCACCTGGCGGATCACCCTCTCACCGAGCCTCCAGGGTGACGAAGGCTCCCTGGCCCTGCTCGTGGCGCTGCGGGAATCCCTCCAGGGCGCCTGGATCCCGGAGCCGGACCTCGTGCTGTCCGATGAGGGCGTGCGGATGACCCTGCCCTTCGCCTTCCCCAACCTGCCCCTTCTGCTGTCGGGGCTCGGTTCGGAGCTGGTGCTCCCCACGGTGCAGCCCGAGGGCGGCGTGAGGCCCGTGGAGACCCGGGTCCAGCGATCCCTCACCTTCCTCTGGGTGGGAGGAGCCATTCCCGGCCACGCCCGTCACCAGGTGCTGCAGGCGGTCCATGCGCAGGTGGAGCACCTGCCGGGCCACGAGCGGTTCAGCCTGGGACCCGCCCCGGGCTTCGGCGGTCCCTGCCCCCGCTGCACGAAGGACGCGGAGGCGAAGCAGGGCGAATTGCCCATCGGCGTGGGCTTCCGCACCTGGTGCCTGGGGGCGGACCGCGCTTCCCTCACCGTCTGGTGCGATCACCTGGGCATGCCCGCCAAAGGCCCTGAAGCCGAAGTGGTGCTGGGCCGGGTGAAGCTGCCCTATGCGCGCCCCGAGGCGCTCCTGCTCGCCCTGTCCCATCCTTCCGCGGGCTTCTTCGATCCCGAGGTGCCGGCCCTCGCCGACATCGACCGGGAGCTCAAGGCGGAGGTGCTGGCCCGTCCCGGCGAAGCCAGCGCCGACAAGGCCTGGGAGCTGCTCCGCCGCCTGGAGCGGGAAGGGTGGATCATGGCCCTGCCGGAGCATCCGGACGAGGCCCGTCGAACCGAGCTGTGACGATTTACCCCGCGATCCAGCCCTCCGGCTTCACCCGGTGACCGTTCCCGGCGTGTTCGCCGCCCAGGCGATCCCGATCGCCTCGAGGCGATGACCCATTGATGGCAAAGGCCCCTTGGCATCAGCGCCGCGTAACTTCTGCGGTGGGCGCCTTGACCCCGCAGTCCCAGCACCGATGCTCGTTCAAACGATCTTTGGACCACCCGGTGTGAGGCAGTCGCGAGCGGATCCCTCGCGACTGCCTCAAGGTCTTTCAGGTCGGAAGGTCGGGCCTGGGGACCGGCGAGGGCCCCGCCACCGGGGGGTCGGATCGTCACCACCGCCCATCCCATCCCATCCCATCCCGGAGAGAACCCATGTCCACCCATGCCCACGACGGCGGCCTTCGGCCTGCCCTCCCTCCCACCCTCCAGCCCATGGCCCTGGCCCTGGCCGCCCCCCGCACCGACAAGCGCACCGCCCTCGCCGCCAGCGCCCTGGTGTACCTCCTCCTGCCCGCCGCGGTCGTGGCCCTGGGCCGCGTGTTGCCCGTGCCGACCCTGCGCCCCATGCCCACCAAGGTCGATGACACCATCTACCTGCCCGTCGAGCGCACGGTGACCCTGGACCCCCCCGGGGGGCCGGCGGCCACCCCCGCCGTGGCCGCCGTGAACCCGGGCCAGCTGGCGCTGCCTTCGGCGCCGCTGCCCCGGGAGGAGGAGAACCTGGAGAACTTGGTGCCCAGTGCCACCCTGCCCGGTAGCTTCACCTCCCATCAGGCCGTCGGGACCAGCACCGACCCGCGCGGAGGCGGAGATCTCCGGCCTCCCGCCAACCCCGGCGTCGTCGGCACCGGGATCGGGAACGGCGCCCCCGTGCAGGTGGATGCCAGCGCCCTGCGCATCCTCCACCAGGAGGTGCCCGTTTATCCGGCCCTCGCCCGCGTGGCCCACGTGCAAGGCGATGTCCTCGTCCGCATGGTGATCGATGCCCAGGGGGTGCCCACCTCCGTGCAGGTGGAGCAGGGGCATCCCGCCCTGCGCGCCGCGGCCGAGCAGTCGGCCCGCCTCTGGCGGTTCACCGCGGCCCAGGTCAACGGCCACGCCGTGCCCGCCACCTTCCTCCTCACCCTCAAGTTCCGCCTGCATTAGGAGCCGAGATGGACCTTCGTCCCTGGATGAAGAAGATCGCCGTTGGCCTGTCCGCGGTGGTCGGCGTGCCCCTCCTGCTTCGGGCGGTGGAGGAGGTGGAGGGCGGGGCCGGGCCTCAGGGTCTGAGGGCCCTGAAGACGGTGGCGCTCTGCATGGCCCCTCCTCCGCCTCCGCCCCCGCCCCCGCCCCCGGGCGTTCCAGGGGGAATCCCTGGCGGCGTCATCGGAGGTGTGGTGGGTGGGACTGCCGAGAATTCGGAGGAAGGGGCGTCATTTTCGGCCCATGAACAGGTTCAGTCTCTCCAGGCTTCGGAGGCCAAGCTCATCCGGAAGGGGGATCTTCAGCTGGAAGTGAAGGACGTGCCTCAAGCCCGAGAGGCCATCCTTCAACGGACGAAGGCCCTTGGCGGTTGGATTGCCGATCAGGGGGAACAGCGGGACGAGGATGGCCACCTCACGGCCAACCTCACCCTGCGGCTCCCGGCGGACCGATTCGAGGCGGGACAACAATCGCTGCGCGAGCTCGGGACCGTCCGCCGAATCCACCTGGAAGTGGAGGACGTGAGCCGGGAATGGGTGGACCGGGAGGCCCGCCTCCAGGTGAAGCGCACCGCGGCCGGTCGCCTTCGCCAGATCCTCGCCCAGAAGAGCGCCAGCCTGAAGGACGTGCTCGCCGCGGAACAGGCCCTGATCCGTCTCACGGAGGAGATCGAATCCCTGGAATCCATCCATCGTTTCCAATCTCGGCAGGTGGCTTACGCCACCTTGGAAATCCAGCTGCTGGGTCCCCAAGCCGCCGTGACCCGAGCGGCCACCAGCCCCCTCAGCCGTTTCGGCGATCAGATCCTCACCCGCCTCAGCGCCTCCCTTGCCGTGTTGGGACTCCTGATCGCGGCCCTGCTTCCCTGGGCCCTCCTGGGCTTGGGCATCCGAACCGTCCTGCGCCGACGTCGCACGCAGGCTCCCACCCTCGAGGCCGATCATGGCTGAACGATTCAAAGCACGGGGGGCGGTGGCTCAGGCCGCTCCCCGCTGTGAACCCAACATTACCCCCCTCATCGACATCGTCCTCGTGCTCCTCATCGTCTTCATGGTGATGGTGCCGGGCCTGGGCCATGCCCTCATGGTGAAGCTGCCGGAGCGGGGGGGCGGCGGGAAGGGGCTCGCGCCTCTCCGGCTCGAGCTCTCCGAGTCGGGCGCCCTCAGCCTCGACGGGCAGGGGCTCCGCGAGGAGGCCGTGCCCGCCGCTGTGGACGCCGCCCTGCGGGATCGCCTGGGCTCGGACCGCCGGGCCGTGGTGGCAGTCCATCCCAGCCACCCCTTCAAGCGGGCTGCCGAACTGCTCTCCGCGGTGAAGGGCCGCCACCCCGATGTCACCGTGGCCCTGGTGACGGCCAAGGCCATGTAGACTGGAACCGTGGATCAGGGCGCCGCGGGCGGCAACGCCTGAGGAAAGTCCGGACTCCGCAGGGCAGTGGGCCAGCTAACGACTGGGCGGGGCGACCCGACGGAAAGTGCAACAGAGAGCAGACCGCCGATGGCCCCGCAAGGGGATCAG
>DATFAX010000097.1:0-17335 GCA_035254125.1 Holophagaceae bacterium
GCCTCGATGGAGATGTCAGCCAGCTTTTTGCCTTCCTGGTAGGCGACGCAATTGATCAGCATAGTGGCCGGAAGTTTAGCGCGAACCGGCGCCGGTGGCGGAAATCGGGCCTCGTTTGCCGCCAGGACCGCGCCGTGGCGTTAGAATCCCAAAGATAACCACAGAACAGAGGACTTTCGCATGTCTCGCCATACCAAGATCGTCGCCACCCTTGGCCCCGCGCTGCTCCAGCTCCTCGAAGGAGCCCACCACCATCACCTGGGCGGTGATTCCCTTCTTTGGCGTGCCCACACTGTTGCCCAGGCCCAGCATGCCCAGGCGGACGGGGAAGGGTTTCACGATGGAAGCCGACTCCCGGCCGCGCACCCAGTGGGGCACCTTCACGGGCTCCGCCCACACCTTCAGCCCCTCGGTCTTGAGCATGGACTGGGTGAGGCGGATGGCCCGCTCCAGCCCGGGGCTGCCCGCCAGCCGGTTCCCCGCCTGATCGCAGAGCACCGCGAGCTTGGTGTAGGCGGCGCCGCTCGTGCGGGCCTCCTGGATGATGCGATCGCGGACCTCGGCCCCGGCGGGGGCCTGGGCGGCGAGGGGCAGGATGCACAGGGACAGGGCAGCAAGGGGGCGAGGCATGGGACTCCCGGGATGGGGCCAGCATAGCCCCCGGAGCCACCATTCCCGACCGCCCTTGACGGATCGTCGGACCCGGCTCGCCCCATGTCAGGATGGGGGCCTGCCCCCATGACCTCCAATCCTCCCCATGCCCCCTCCGCTGCGGCCCCGGCCGAGGGCGGGGACTGTGTCCCCGAGGCCCTGCTCGGCACCCTCCGTGAAAGGATGGTGGCCTTCGCGGCATCCCGGTATGCCGGCCTCCATGCGGAGGACCTGGCCCAGGAGACCCTCGTCGTGATCCACGAGAAGTACGGCCATCTGACGCGCGTGGAGGACCTGCTCCCCGTGTGCTTCCAGATCCTGCGCTTCAAGCTCGTGGCCCTGCAGCGCAAGCAGGGGCGGCGGGGGGAATACCACTCGGAGAGCGTGGAGGACCTGCCCCTGGCCGGCGATGCGCCCGATCCCGAGGCCGCCTATGCCCGGGCCCAGATGCTGGAGCGGCTCGGCCGGGCCCTCAAGCAGCTCGGTGAGCGCTGCCGGGAGCTCTTCAAGCACAAGCTCCAGGGGCGCACCTTCCCCGAGATCCGGGAGCTCATGGGCGCCGAGGCCCTGAACACCGTCTATACCTGGGACCACCGCTGCCGGAAGCAGCTGCTGGAACACATGGGCGGGAGGTGGGAGCCATGACACCCCACGAAGCCGAACAGCTCCTCGGGGGCTACGCCACGGGCACGCTCACGGAGGCCGAACGGAGCGCCCTCTTCGCCGCGGCCCTGGCCCACCAGGAGGTCTTCGACGCCCTCATGGACGAGGAGGCCCTGCGGGAGCTCCTGGCGGATCCGGCCACCCGGGCCCAGCTCCTGGCCGCCCTCGCGGAGCCCGCGAAGGTTGTGCCCTTCTGGCGGCGCCACCCCGGCGCCCTGGGCCTCGCCGCGAGCCTGCTCATCGCCGTCACCGCCGGCCTGGCGTACCTGCGCACGCCGCCGCCTCCGACGCCCCCCCTGCCGGTGCCGTCGACCCCCGCGCCCCTGCCGCCCCCGCCTGCGAACGCCCCCGCGCCCCTCAAGGCGGCTCCAGTCCTTGAAAAGGCCCTGCGCCGCAGGACCGCACCGCCCGCCGCGGTCCCCGAGGAGCCGCCGCGCTCCGCACCTGCGGCCTTGCCGGAAGCGCCCGCCCTGAAGGCCGTGCCGACACCACCCCCTCCCCCTCCGGTGGCCAAGACTTGGGAAGCGGAGGCGACCCGGGCCCAGGACGCGGCGGCCTCCGAAGCCTCTGCCAAACGGAAGGCCGATGCCAAGGTGCGGGGCCTCGACAAGATTCCGGTCGCCGCCGGAGCGGCCGCTGACCAAGCGAACCTCGCTCCGGGCGTGGTGGGGGTCGTCGCAGCCCAGCCCGCGCCCGCCCCGAAGCCCACCGGCGGTCCCACCTGGGCCCTGGAGGCGGATGGCAGGGTGCTGGCCGTGCATCATCCCACCGGCCACGCGGTGGTCCTCCTCCGCCGGTCGCCGGAGGGCCCCGTGCAGCTGCGCCCCCGCAAGGCCGCGCCCGGAGAAGTCGGACTCACGCGCTTCGAGCTCGGCACCGACCCGGGCCCCTGGGATCTCTACGTGCTGCCCAAGGCCGTGCCGGACCCCCTCCGGTTGCCGGAGCGGGGCCCCTTCGACGGGTATCGGGCCCGCATCCCCGCGGCGGAACCTCCGATCCGGTGAACGATTTTCCGGCGGGCCCTGAAAGGGCACCCCCGGTGGCGGCATTCCCCAGGCAAGGCGCCCCCCGTTCGGCGCCGCCCCGGAGGAAGTCATGCGCCTGATCCCATCCACCGCCGCCCTGCTCGCCTGCTGCGCCGCGTGGCTGACCCCACCCGCCCCGGCGGCGCCCCCACCCGGAGGTCCCGCCATCCGGCAGGCGCCGGAAGCGGCCGACGACGCCACCCACTCCCCCTACTTCTTCGTGCCGGGGGATGCCGCCGTGGACGCCCTGCCCCTCAAGGCCACATCGGCGAAGGTGGCCATCGCCGGCGTCATCGCCGATGTGAAGGTCACGCAGGTGTACCGCAACACCGGATCCAAGCCCCTCGAGGCCATCTACGTGTTCCCCGGCTCCACGCGCGCCGCCGTGCACGGCCTGAAGATGACGATCGGCGAGCGGGTGATCACGGCGAAGATCCAGGGCCGCGAGGAGGCCCGCCGCACTTACGAGCAGGCGAAGGGCGAGGGCCGCAGCGCATCCCTGCTGGAGCAGCACCGGCCCAATGTCTTCCAGATGAACGTGGCCAACATCCTCCCCGGCGACGAGGTGAAAGTGGAGCTCAGCTACTCCGAGCTGCTCGTGCCCACGGAGGGCACCTACGCCTTCGTCTTTCCCACGGTGGTGGGCCCCCGCTACGCGGGCCGCCCCGGCACCGGCAGCGCCACCGGCGAGGGCTGGGTGGCGAATCCCTATACCCACGCCGGAGAGAAGCCCGCCACCACCTTCGACCTGGAGGTGAAGCTGGCCGCGGGCATGGCCCTCCAGCGCATGGCCTGCGACACCCACAAGACGGCCATTGCCTACGACGGCAGCCAGAACGCCACGGTGAAGCTGGATCCCTCGGAGGCCCACGGCGGCAATCGCGACTTCATCCTCAGGTACCAGCTGGCCGGGGGTCAGGTGCAGTCGGGTCTCCTGCTCACCCGGGGCGCCGACGAGAACTTCTTCCTGCTCATGGTGCAGCCGCCCAAGCGCGTGGCGCCCGCGGCCATGCCGCCCCGGGAGTACGTCTTCATCATGGACGTGAGCGGCAGCCAGATGGGCTTCCCCCTGGAGATCAGCAAGCAGCTCATGCGGGAGATGATCCAGGGCCTGCGGCCCCAGGACCGCTTCAACGTGATGGTCTTCGAGGGCAGCTCGGCGCTGTGGTCCCCCACCAGCCAGCCCGCCACGCCCGAACACCTGCAGCAGGCCCTCGCCTTCGTGCGCCAGCAGAACGGCGGCGGCGGCACGGAGCTGGGCGCGGCCCTGAAGCGGGCCCTCACCCTGCCAGGCACCGAGGGCTTCTCCCGCACCTTCGTGCTCTCCACGGACGGCTACATCAGTGCCGATGGCCAGGTCTTCGACCTCATCCGGCAGAACCTGGGCCAGGCGAACCTCTTCACCTTCGGCATCGGCAGCTCCGTGAACCGCCACCTCATCGAGGGGATGGCCCACGCGGGCCAGGGCGAGGCCTTCGTGCTCACCCAGCCCGAGCAGGCCGCCGCCGAGGCCGAGCGCTTCCGCGCCTACGTGAGCACCCCCGTGCTCAGCCAGGTGAAGCTCCAGGCACGGGGCTTCGACCTCTACGACGTGGAGCCCCGCGCCCTGCCCGACGTCCTCGCCGAGCGCCCCGTGCTCTGCTGGGGCAAGTGGAAGGGCGATCCCAAGGGCACGCTCACGCTCTCCGGGAGGACGGGCCAGGGCCCCTGGCACCAGACCTTCGAGGTGTCCACGGTGCAACCCTCGGCTGCGAACGGCGCCCTGCGCCAGCTCTGGGCCCGCCAGCGGGTGCAGTTGCTTTCCGATTACGACCAGTTCGGCGAATCCGCCGACCGCAAGGCCGAGATCACGAACCTGGGATTGACGTACAACCTGCTCACGGCCCACACCTCCTTCGTGGCCGTGGACACGCAGGTGCGCACGGCCGGAGGCCCAGCTCAGACCGTGACCCAGCCCCTGCCCCTGCCCGAGGGGGTGGGTGACGCGGCCGTGGGCGGCTCCCTGAACGCGGTGGCCTGCCTGGCCCCGCCCCCGCCTCCCTCCCCGGGCGGCGCCTACCGGGCCATGGCCAAGGTCGCCGCCCAGGAGGAACTGCGCCGCCGGGAGCACGCCAAGGCGGATCGCCCCGCGGCCCCTCTCCACGTCACCTCCCTGCTCGTCCTCACCCCCCACCTCGACGAGGCCGCCCTCATGAAGGCCCTGAACGCGAAGCTCCTGGAAGCCGCCCTGGCGGGCCTGCCCGAAGGCCTCACCTTCACCGTGGACGTGGACGCCCGCGGCCGCATCACCACCCTGACCTTCGACCGCCCCTTCCCCGGCGAGGCCCGGATCCGCAAGCAGGTCCTCGCCTGGGTGCTCCCCGTGGGGCCCTGCCGCTTCACCGCCACGGTGGGTCGCCGATGAAATCCTGAGCGCCCGTCCCGAACCTTCCCCGGGGGCCTTCCCGCCTCCGGGGAACGCCGGCTCAGGGCAGCGCCGCCTTCAGCCGACGGGCCAGCTCCCGCAACTCCGAGGGATCGTGGGCGGCAAAGCCCAGGCGCAGGGCCGGCACGGCCTGGTGGTCCCAGTGGAACTCGCGACCCGGGGTGAAGGCCACCCGCTGGGCCTCCGCGCGACGATGCCAGGCCTCCAGGTCCACCGAGGGATCCACGGGCACCCACAGGGCCATGCCCCCGTGGGGTGCGGTGGGCCGGAGCACATCCTCCAGCTCCGCGCCGAGGGCTGTCACCAGCGCGTCGCGCCGCTCCAGGCAGGTCTCCCGCATGCGCAGGAGGTGACTCCGCAGGGTGCCGTCCTCCAGCAGCTCCGCCAGGGCCCCTTCCAGGGCCGGGTCGCCCTGCTGGTCCATGAGGCGGCGCAGGTCCCGCAGCTCGGGCATCAGCCGCGCCGGCACCGCCAGGTAGCCCAGGCGCCGGTTGCCCGCGAAGACCTTGGACAGGACCCCGATGTGCACCACCTCGAGGGAGGGATCCTCCGCGGCCAGGGAGGGGATGGGCGCCCCGCCGTACTGGATCTCCCCATCGGGGTCCTGCTCCAGGATCCAGAACGGCGACCGCCGCGCCAGCGCCTTCAGCTGCTCGCGACGGGGCGTCGAGAGGGCCACGGTGGTGGGGTACTGGCAGCGGGGCGTGAGGAAGAGCGCCTTGAGGGGCTTCGCCCGGAGTTCCCGCTCCAGGGCCTCGGTGTCGACGCCATCGGCATCCACGGGCAGCGGCACGAGCACCCCGCCCGCCCGCAGGATGGCCTGGCGCACGGCCGGCGCGCAGAGCCCCTCGCAGGCGATGCGGTCGCCGGGCCGCACGAGGGCCTGGATCGCCAGGAAGGTGGCGAACTGGATGCTGGGGAGCACCATCACCTGAGCCGCATCCACGGTCATCCCCCGGCTGCGGCGGAGCAGGTCCGCGAGGCCGACGCGCAGGGCGGGCAGCCCCTGGGGATCGGGCAGATGCACCGGGTCCTTCTCCAGGCGCTGGAGGGCGCGGCGATAGGCCCGGGCCAGCTGCACCGAAGGCTGGAGGCGCTGATCGGGCAGGCCCGTGTGCACCACGAGATCCCCCCGGCGCACCGCGGGCGCCGCGGGCAGGGCGGGCTTCGAAGGGGCCGGGAGATCCCCCGCCGGCAGGGGATCGGACACCGTCGTCCCGCCCGCCGGCCGCACCTGGATCCACCCACCCAGGGTCAGCTCCCGGTAGGCCTCGGACACGGTGTTGCGGCCCAGCGCCAGCGCCTCCGCCAGGCTCCGGCTGCTGGGCAGCGCCTCGCCGGGCTTCAGGCGCCCCGCGCGGATGTCCTGGATCACCTGCTCCGCCAGCTGCAGGGGCAGCGAGGCCGTGCCCTTGGGCCGGAAGGCGGGAAGGTAGGACCACTGGGCCAAGGCGGATATCCGGGAAAGGAACCAGTCTAGCCCAGCCGCTGGAGGGCCTCCTTCGCCTCGCGAAGGTTGGGGTTCAGCCGGAGGGCCTGCTCGAAGCACCGACGGGCCTCCTGCAGCGCGCCGGGGTGGCCCCCGAGGCGGGCCTCGAGGGCGGCGAGGCGGCCCATCTGATCATGGGCCTGATCCATCTTCGGATTGGCCCGGAGGGCGGCCTGGAGGTAGCGGCGGCCTTCCCGCAGGGCCTGGGCGGGTGCGGCGCCCGCGCGCACGGCCAGCTCGGCCCGCAGCCTCCAGGCGGTACCCAGGCTCAGGGAGGCGAAGACATTGCCGGGTTCGGCCTTCAGGGAGGCTTCCTCCCACCCGATGCTGACGTCGAGCCATCGGGGCGCATCCGGATGATCCAGGGCGCACTCCGCCAGGAGGCACAGGGCATCGCCCCCCTGGAGGCGGACGAAGGCGTTCTCGGGCGCGAGGGCCACCGCTTCCTCGAGCGCCTTCGCGGAGGCCGACGCCGCCTCCCGGCGCGCCGCCCCCGTTACGAGGTTCAACTGCACGGGATGCAGCCGGGCGATGGCGAGCATGAGCCGCTCGCGCCCTCCTTGGGGCCGGGCCTTCACGAGCTGCTCCGCTTCGGCCAGTTCCAGGGCCACCAGGGCGGAGGCATCCCGCCCCCGGAGCCGCTCGCCCTCGATGACGTCCACGAGGATGGAGAGCAGCAGGTAGCGGAAGTGCTGGGAGGTGGGCTCCAGCTCCAGGGCGCGCTTGGCCTCCTCCACGGAGCGCGTGGCGGCGGGCAGGGGATCCTGCCCCCGGTCTTTGAGCAGGATGAGGTCCACGTTGGAGGCCAGGGCCACGGCCATGTGGCTGGTGGCCACCTGGGGATCCTGAGCCAGGGCCCGGGTGCCCGCGGCCAGCGCCTCGTCGATCAGGGGGCGCGCATCCCGGCCCGTGGCGTGCAGGTGGAAGGCGAGGCGCGTCTTGGTCTGGCACTCCACCCGGGCCAGGGCGGGCAGCGCCGGGTGGATGGCCTGGGCCTGCCGCAGGCGCGCCAGGGCCTCCACCATGTCAGATTCCACGGCTCCGTGCACCACGCCGCGGGCCACGACCTGGAAGCGCAGACGCTCAACCTCCGCCAGCAGCAGCCACGGATCGCTCCGCCCCGTGTCCAACGCCTCCTGATAGGCCTTCCCCGCCTCGGCGAGGGGGGCCAGCGCCTCGGCGGGCCGGGACTGGTTGATCAGGGCCTGGGCCTGAGCGGATCGGATGTCCCCGATGAGCTTGCGGGCTTCGTAGCGACCGGGGTCCGCCTGGAGGGCGAGCCCCGCCTGCGCGAGGGCATCGTCGAAGCGTTCCTCGTTGAAAGCGATGAGCCCACGCAGGTAGGCCGCTTCCTCCGGCAGGGAGGGGGCCGCGGCGTTGAGGGCCACCAGGGCCGGATCGCGGAAGCGGGCGCGGGCTTCCGCCAGTTGTTCCGTGCGGGTCTGCGCGTCGTTCACCCGGGCGAGCTCCAGCACCCGCTCCCGGTACCGCTCGCTGAGCACGCGCCCGAACACGGCCTGCAGCACGGGGGGGCGATAGCCGCGGGCGAGGGCCGTACGCAGCGCCTGCTCGGCGGATTCCAGCTCCCCCAGCAGCCAATGGCCGGTTCCGAGGACGAACTGGCCGGGTCCCTGGGCCGGCGATCCCTCCGCGGCCATGCGCTTCCGCACCGCGTCCATGGAGGCGCGGATCCCATCCAACTCCTCCTTCAGCGGATGCGGGGGCCGGAGGCAGCCCTGGCGGAGGCGGTAGACCATGCGCGCGCCCTCGGCGCCGAAGTCCGCCGCCAGAAGGGCCTGGCTGCGGCTGCGCAGCACAGCCACGCCCGCGGCGGCGCTGCCCAGCAGGAGGAGGGCCGCGGAGATCCCGCCGACGCGGACGAGGGCCCGGTGGCGGCGGGACCACTTCCACGCCCGCTCCAGGGCCCCCGCCGGGCGGGCCTGGATGGGCTCCTGACGCAGGTACCGGCGCAGCTCCAGGGCCAGCACCCCGGCGGAGGCGTAGCGCCGGCCGGGGTCCTGATCCAGGCACACCAGGGTGATGGTTTCCAGATCCCGGGGGATGGAAGGATCCAGACGGCAGGGGCGGGTCGGTTCCTCCTGGGCGATGCGGAGCAACAGGGATTGGGCCGACTGTCCTTCCGGGCCGTCCGTGGAGCCCGAGGCCGGCCGGGTGCGTGGGGTGGCGCCCTGGGTGCGGGCATCGCCGTGGGGCGGGAGTCCGGTCAGCAGCTGGTAGAGCGTGGCGCCGAGGCTGTAGACGTCGCTGCGGCGATCCGGGGGGGCCCCGTCGAGCAGCACCTCCGGGGCCAGGTAGCCCACGGTGCCAAGCCCCAGGTTCATGACGGTGTGATCCGTCGCCTCCGTCCGCCGGGCCAGGCCGAAGTCGCTGACGAAGGGCGTGGGTCCCTCCTCTGAATCGCCCACCAGGATGTTGGCCGGCTTCAGGTCCGCGTGGATCAAGCCCTGGCGATGGGCGTGGTCCACCGCTTCGGCCACCTCCGCCATGAGGCGCACCCGGGTCTCCAGGTCGAAGGACGGCGCCACTTCCGCCAGGGTGGCCCCCTCCACCAGCTGCATGGCGAGGAAGGGTTGGCCCTCCCAGAGGCCCGCTTCGTAGACGCGGCAGATGTGCGGGTGGTCCAGGCTCGCCTGGAGTCGAGCCTCGAGCAGCAGCTGGTCCGCGGCCCGGAGATTCCCCGCATGGAGCAGCTTGAGCGCCACGGGGCGCTCCAGCGCCGTGTCCCAGGCCCGGAACACACTCCCCATCCCCCCAGAGCCCACCAGCTCCAGGCGGCTGTACCGAGGATCGATCCGAGGGGAGGGTGCGGGGGATTCTTTAGGGGTCACGGAGCAGCTACGCAAGGAGGGGACCTCCAGCCTAGCCGAGGGAAGGCCCTGGGCTGACCCACCACTGGCTCCACCGGTATTTGCCAACTGGCCCCCTGCCCCTGGGCGCCGGAACCCAGCATGAATGCACCGACGGCACCGCCCCCCGGGGATCGGGATGCCTTTGACAAGGAGCCTTCATGCTGAATCCGATCCGCCTGGCCGCCATTCCGGCGCTCGCGACCCTCACCTTCCTGCTCGCCTGCGGGGGCGGTTCCAGCGGAAGCGATTCCGCCGCCACCCCGACCCCAGCCCCCGCGCCCAAGGTGGTCTATTTCGAGGTCATCCCCCTCGGCACGACCAACAACTACGCCCTGCGCTCCATGCTGGAGGATGGGACCCAGAACACGCTCCTGGATGTCTTCTCCGATCAGGGAGGAGAGATCGTGGGCTTCGCGGGGGACCGCTTCATCTTCGCCGAGCACCTCGACAACATGAGCGGTCAGTACTACACCGTGAAGGCCGATGGCTCGGGCAAGACCCGCCTGGGCGACCCCGATCAGCGGTGGAAATACGGCTGTCTCGTGGGCGATCAGGTCCTCATGCAGCACTACGACTCGAGTCACGGCTACCAGGAGCTCTACGCCGCGCCCACCGACGCCGCCCACGCGCCCGTGCTGGTGAGCCTGGCCGGTGAAGTGGCCAGCACCTATGCCACCACGGCCAAGGGCGTGGTGTACTCCCAGCGATTCGCCGCCACGAACACCTATGAAGTCCGCTACCGCGAGCTGGGCAACGGCTCTGCGCCGGTCGTCCTGTTCCCCGAGACCGCCGACCAGGAGTGGTTCCGCGAAGTGGTGGGCGACCGGGTGCTCTACACCACCCTGAAGGGCGTCTACAGCGTGCGGCTTGACGGCACCGACCGCCGGAGCCTGGCCACGGTGCCCGACGCCCTGGCCTACCAGGGCGTGGTGGGCAAGCTCGCCATCTACGCCAACCAGAACGCCCGGGGCGGGGATCTGTTCGCGGTTCCCGTGGACGGCAGCGGTCCGGCGCGCACCCTCGATGCCACCCCGGACACGAGGAAGCGCGGGAACCAGTACATCGGCCAGCCCCTGGTGTCCGATGGCACCCACCTCGTGTACTTCCGGGTCCCCACGGGGATGCCCGCCCTCATCGACCTCTACAGCGTGCCGCTCACGGGCGGCTCCCCCGTGCGGCTGACCTCCTTCCCCGAGATGGAGTACCCCCTCGCCATCGTGAACGGGAAGGCCCTCATCGCCCGGGCCGGGGACACCTACCAGGGCAACTGGGACCTCTACTGGGTTCCCCTGGATGGCAGTGATTCCCCCACCCCCGTCGTCCAAACCCCCCAGCGGGAACTGTTCCTCACCCTCCTCGACGGACGGCTCGTGTTCCGGCGGCTCTATGCGGATCGCGAGGAGCTCCGCAGCGCCACCCTCGACGGCCAGGACGAGCGCCTGCTGGCCACCGCCCCCACCAACGCCGGCGACGCCTGGGCGCGGGAGCAGCACGGCCGCATCTACGTGACCCTCGAGGCCACCCCGGGGAACTACGACTTTTTCAGCCTCAAAGCCGACGGGACCGATCGGCGCGACCTCGCCGTGGGCCCCCACAGCGAATCCTTTCAAGGGGTGCTCTGATGCGCACGTTCCTCGCCCCGGCCGCCCTGGCCCTGACCCTCGCCTGCGGGGGCGGTTCCAGCAGCACCACGCCCCCGGCCCCCACGGGCCCTTCCTACCACGGTCCTTGGGTGGTCTACAGCCGCACCACGTCCACCCCGGCGGGGGACACCACCACCCTCCACGCCCTGCAGGAGGACGGGACCCACGACGTGGTCCTGAACACCTTCACGGGACTGGGCGGGAGCTGGGAAGGCCGCTCCGGGGACCGCTTCATCTTCTCCGAGCAGGTGGGCCAGACGGACACCTCCGAAGCCTGGCGCCACTACAGCATCTGGATGGACGGCACCGGCCGGAAGCTCCTCAGCGGCGCCTCCACGGATTGGACCTCAGGCACCCTCATCGTGGGCAACCGCGTGATCCTCGAGCGGGGAAGCACCGGTGAGCTCTTCACCGTCCCCGCCGATGGTTCGAAGGATCCGGTGCGGTTCAGCCTCCCCGGAAAATACGCCTTCCCCGTGACCACCGTGGGTGGGGGCGTCCTCTTCCAGCAACAGACGGACACGCAAGGCAATGACCTGGTCTGCTACCGACCCGCAGATGGCTCTGCCCCGGCCATCCCCCTCTACACCCGCACCGCCACCGCCCAGGAGACCTTCCGCGCCGTGATCGGCGACCGGGTGGTCTACACCACCAGCCAATCCATCGCCAGCGTGCGCCTGGATGGCACCGATGCCCGGACCCTGACCACCGTGCCCCGCTTCCTCATGTTCCAGGGCTTCGCCGGCACCCTGGCCATCTACCAGAACTTCCTGGGGCCCGGCTCGGAGCTGTGGGCGGTGCCCGTGGATGGCAGCGGTCCCGCCCTGGCCCTGGACACGACCCCCGACACCCAGAGCTTCACGGGCATCCATGGCGAGGCCTTCCAGGGGGCGGGGAGGTTGGTCTATGGCCGGATCAGCACGGCCACCCCCACACTGGGCGATCTCTACAGCGTGCCCCTGACCGGGGGGACGCCCCTGAAGCTCACCGCCCTGACTGAAATCGAAATCCCCTTCGGGGTGCGGGACGGTCAGGCCTACTTCCAGATCACCGTGGGTGGCTTCGGTTCGAACGGCGACCTGTACCGGGTCGCGCTGGACGGCACCGGCCTGCCCCAGCCCCTCCTACAGACCCCCAACCTCGAACAATTCCTGGGCTTCCTGGACGGCCGCCTCATCTTCCTGCGCCGCTTCGACGACCGGGAGGAGCTGCGCAGCGCCACCCCCGATGGCCTGGATGACCGCCTCCTGGCCACCGCCCCCCCTTCCCTGATGGGGCGCCCCTGGGCCTGCATCTCCCAAGGCCGGGTGTACGCCAACACGGAGAGTGCTCCCGCTACCTACGTGCTGCTCAGCGTCAAAGCCGATGGCACGGAGGCCCACACGCTGGTCACCGATACCCAGCCCATCGACTTCGAAGACGTGCTCTGAGCCTTCCCAACCATTCCCAACTCAAGGACCCGCCATGATCCACCACATCTCATTCTCCGCCCTCGACCCCCGCCACGTGGCCCAGGTCATGGGGCAGCTCTTCGGCACGCCGATCCTCCCCGCCCCCCCCGCCTTCCCCGAGGGCTCCTACTTCGTGCCCATGATGGACGACCACGGCAGCTACCTGGAGATCCTGCCCCACGGCACGGTGCTCCGGGCCGGCGAGTCCGAAGGCGCCCAGGGCGCCTGGGTGCGCGCCGTGGAAGGGACCTTCAACCCCAATCACGCGCTCATCTCCACCCACCGCTCCGTGGAGGAGCTCCTCGCCCTGGGCGCCAACCAGGGCTGGCGCACGCTCGTGGCCGACCGGGGGCCCTTCCGCCTGGTGGAGATGTGGATCGAGAACCGCCAGATGATGGAATTCGTCACCCAGGACCAGCTGCGGGTCTACCGGGCCTTCGTGCAGGCGGTGGCCACCAGCCTGCCCCGGGTGCCCCCGGGCACCCTCGTCCCCCCGCCCGACCTGGTTCCGGCCCGGGCCTGATCGACCGCTGAACTGCGCCCGGTCCGCCGGGCGCAGCCTATGGGACGAGGGCCTTCTTCAGGTGGGTTTCGATGCGGCCCTTCACCTCGTTCATCAAGGCATTGGGGATGGGCACGGTGAGGTTGTAGTGCCGGATCATCCAGCGGTCCCCCTGAAGGCTGAGCACGCCGGTGCCCCGGCAAGGGCCCATGTTGGGCGTATCGAGGTCCTCGTCGAACCAGGCGGTGCGGCCGTCGGGGCTGAAGGCCACCGCCCGCCGAATCGCCTTGAAACGCCAGGCCTTCCCCTTGGCGAAGAAGGGATGGGACCAGACCTGGAAATCCTTCTTCACCCAGCGCTCGGTGGCATCCGTGCCCATGAACACCGCGTCTTCCGCCATGCACCCGAAGTAGCGGGCCTCATCCGCCTGGGCGGCGGCCCGGTGCCAATCGTCCAGGACGGTATGCACCGGCTTGGGGTCCTGGGCGGCGAGCGCCGCCGACATCACAAGGCAGGGAAGGAACAGCGGGAAGGGACGCACGGACATCTCCTCAGTGGGGTCGACGCGGTTGGCTTCGAGCCTTCGGGGCCTTCAGACGCAGGCGCACCTTCAGGCGGCCCTCCCCATCCTGGGCCACGATGGCCCAGGCCAAGGGGCCGTCCTCGCCCGCGTCGATCTCGCCTTCGCCCAGGTTGAAGGCGGCATCGTCCAGTTCGAAACGGCCGCAGGGGAACCGGGGTTGGCTGGGTTCCTGGGTGCCCGGATGCGCATCGATGACGCGCACGGGGCCCCGCGGGTCATCGGGGCTCAGGCGGCTGGGATCCACGCGGGCCACCACCAGGCCTTCCCGACCCGAGCCGACGCGCCCCGCCACCGTGCCCGCATCAAAGCCCCAGGGGCGGCGGACGCTGAGTTCCCAGAAGCGCCCCTTCCGCCGGGGATCGGGCACCACCACCCGCTGGGGAAGCACTCCGGGGGCCCGCTCCAGCGGATCAATCCAACCTTCCCAGGTGCGACCCTTCACCCGAAGCTCGGGCACGGTGGCCCGGAAGGCCCCGCGGTACCAGAGCGCGGCCCGGGTCCAGCCCATGGGCTGGCTGGGGCTGTAAGCCGTATCGTCCACCCAGGGACCTTCCAGCGGGTGGTGGCGATCCCAGCCCCGGTACATGCCCACGTCCATGACATCCCAGATGCCCGCCGTGAGGGGGTCGTCGCACCCGAGGTAGAAGTCGTCCACCCGGTGCTCCCCCATGGCGTGCATGGCCTCGTGGACCACGTTGCCGAGCACCACCTGATCCGGGAAGAGGACCACGGGCCAGCGCAGGCTCTTCTTCCAGGGCAGCGGCTCCAGCAAGCTGATGGGCTTCAGATGCTCCGGCTGGGTGGTGATGGAGCGCGGGGGCCCGGGGAGGATCACCCAGAGGTGATCGGGGCAGCCATCGGGGTCCACCGCGCCCGTGGCGTTGTTCACCTGGTCGAGGCTGCCCAGGGGCAGATCCCTGAGCTGGCCCAGCACCCACTGCGCGAGGTCGTGGGTCTCGTCGTCGGGCTCGAGACCGAGGGGATTCGGATACCGGAGCCGCATCCAGTGGCCCTCCTCCAGGTCCAGGGCCCCTTTGCTGATCTCCTGGAAATAGTTGGCGGCGCTCGCCACCCCCCACCCCCGGTTGAAGAAGAGGTGGCGGAGCGCGGAATCCGGCACCTCCTCCGTTTCGCCGGGGATCTCCAGGCGCACCACCAGCACCTTCTCACGCCGATGGAGGGGGGCCGCCGACATCCGGAATTCGGCCTTCCATCCCCCCTCGGGGATGATGTCCCGGTTCCAGCCGGTCTTCTCCAGCACCAGGCGGCGGGGCGCCCCCGCCGGCAGCGGCAGGGCGAAGGCGCCGGCCGCATCCGTCTCCACCACCGCGTGGTCCGCCCGGGGATGCACCTGGCGGGGCCAATCCAGCCCCACCCGGACGCCGGCCAGGGGCCGCTGGCCATCCGTGACCCGGCCGCGCAGGACCTCCTGCCGCGCCTGCAGGGTCGCGGCCGTGATCAGGAGCAGGGCCGCCCAGCGCATGGGATGGCTCAGGCCGAGGCCCGCCGGGCCCGGGACAACCGCAGCAGCAGCCCCACGCGATGCTTGAGGTCCGCCGCCTGGAAAGGCAGTTCGAGGAAATCATCCACCACCGGGGGATTCGCCTCGATGAGGGGCAGCTCCGCCGGCGGATGCAGGAGGAGCATGGGGGTGCAGCTGAGGGTGGGGCTCGACTGCATCCGCATGGCGAACTCCCGCAGCGCGGCGGGGCCCAGCGCCCAGTCCAGGGCCACCAGGGCGGGCGATTCCTCGGCCAGCATCGGCAGGAGACCTTCCAGGCCCCCGAACTCGCGGCCGCCACCGGTCTCCCGCACTTGGGCCACCACCATGCCCCGCACGTGGGCCGCAGGACTCACCACCCACACCTCCCCCCGGGGCGCGGGCAGGGCGCCCTTCCAGCTCCGCTCGAAGGCGCCCAGCTCCAGGAGGTTCGTCACCCGGCGCTGGAGGAGCAGGCTGTTGGCGGGCTTGCGCAGGAAGTCGTCGGCCCCGGCGGTGAGGCTGCGGCTCTTGGCATCCCCTGCCAGGGCCGTGAGGATCAGGATGGGCAAGCGGGCGGTGGCCTCATCCGAGCGGAGGGCCTGGCAGGCGGCGAATCCATCCATGCCCGGCATCACCAGGTCCAGCATGGCGAGGTCGATCTCGCCCTTGCGGCAGGTCTCCAGGGCCTGGGCCCCGTTGAGCACGGGCACCACTTCCACGCCCATGGGCTCCAGCTGGGCCTGCTGGATCCGGCGGTTGATGGCGATGTCCTCGGCCATGAGGACGCGCTGGGTCATGGGGCCTCCACGGGCGAAGATACCCAGGTCCGTGGGCCTAAAGCAACGAGGGCCAGACCTTGACACCTCCCGCCGGGGTCCCGATCTCCACCGGACAAACGGCCGGAAACCCGATAGAATATAGGGTTCACGGCGCACATCCTGTGCACCGCCCTTCGGGCCGCGCTGCGCGCGGTGGCCCCACGCTCCTGCTCCGGCCTCGAGGCAATTTGTGACCGATCCCCAGCTCATCCGCAATTTCTCCATCGTCGCCCACATCGATCACGGCAAGTCCACGCTGGCGGACCGCCTGCTGGAGCTGACCAAGACGGTGGCCCATCGCGACATGCAGGCCCAGATCCTGGACGACATGGACCTGGAGCGGGAGCGCGGCATCACCATCAAGGCCCATGCCGTGACCTGCCTGTACACGGCCCAGGACGGCAAGACCTACACCCTCAACCTCATCGACACCCCCGGGCACGTGGACTTCACCTACGAGGTGAGCCGCAGCCTCGCCGCCTGCGAGGGCGCCATCCTCGTGGTGGACAGCACCCAGGGCGTGGAGGCCCAGACCCTCGCCAACACCTACCTGGCCCTGGAGAACGGCCTCGAGGTGTTCCCCGTCCTCAACAAGGCGGACCTGCCCTCCAGCGATCCCGCCCGGGTGCTGGAGCAGATCGACACGGTCATCGGCCTCGTGGACACCGAGCACCACGTGAACATCAGCGCCAAGACCGGCCTGAACTGCGAGCAGGTGCTCGAGCACATCGTGAAGTACATCCCCGCCCCCAAGGGCGACGCCGCGGCCCCCCTCCAGGCCCTCATCTTCGACAGCTACTACGACCCCTACCGCGGCATCGTGAACCTGATCCGCGTCATGAACGGCACCCTGCGCCAGGGCGACCAGATCCGCTTCATGAGCAACGGCAGCGAGTACCGGGTGGACGAGATCGGCGTCTTCGATCCCAAGATGTCCAAGCGACCGGAGATGTCCGTGGGCGAGGTGGGCTACCTCGTGGCCTCCATCAAGCAGCTCTCCGACGTGAAGGTGGGCGACACCATCACCCACGCCGTCACCCACAACACCCGGCCCGCCACGGAGATGCTCAAGGGATTCAAGGAAGTGCAGCCCGTGGTCTTCGCGGGCATCTTCCCCACCTCCAGCGACGACTTCGAGAACCTCCGCAATGCCATGGAGAAGTTGCGCCTCAACGACAGCAGCTTCACCTACGAACCCGAGACCTCCACGGCCCTGGGCTTCGGCTTCCGCTGCGGCTTCCTCGGCCTCCTCCACATGGAGATCGTGCAGGAGCGCCTGGAGCGCGAGTTCGACCTGGACCTCATCACCACCGCCCCCAGCGTGCGCTACCACGTGCACCTGACGGACGGGAGCGAGACCGCCGTGGACAACCCCTCGAAGCTGCCGCCGCTGCAGAAGATCGCCAAGATCGAGGAGCCCATCATCGAGGCCACGATCCTCACCCGCACCGACTTCGTCGGCGGCCTGCTGAAGCTCTGCGAGGAGCGCCGCGGCATCCAGCAGAAGCTGGAATACGTCAGCCAGGACCGCGTGATGCTCGTCTACGAGCTGCCCCTGAACGAGGTGGTGCTGGACTTCTATGACAAGCTCAAGTCCATCTCCAAGGGCTACGCCAGCTTCGACTACCACATGAAGCACTACACGGAATCCGACCTGGTGAAGATGGACATCCTGGTGAACAGCGAGGCCGTGGACGCGCTGTCCATCCTCGTCCACCGCAGCAAGAGCCAG
>DATFAX010000098.1:0-30065 GCA_035254125.1 Holophagaceae bacterium
CATCTCGGCATGCTGTGCAAAGAACATCGGAAAGCCTCTGACGGGGCCTTCCGTGCCAGGTTTCCTGAAAGACAGGGCTTTCCTGACAGGGAACCTCGAAGGTATCACGCGAACCGCATGCCCTCAAGGGGAAAGTTGCGCAGAGAGCCGCGAAGCGCGGCCCGCCGGAGCTCAGCCCCGACGGGCGAGCACCCGGAACAGGGCCACGGCCGCCGCCGCGGAGACGTTGAGACTCTCCACGCCCCCGGGCATGGGGATGCGGAGGAGCCCATCGCAGCGCTCGGCGATCTTCTGGTGCAGGCCTTCGCCCTCGCTGCCCATGACGAGCACCGTGGCCCGGTCAAAGGGTTCGTCCAGGTAGGAACGGCTGCCTTCGCCGCCAGCCAGGCCGTAGAGCCAGCCGCCGGCCTCCTTGAGCTCATCCAGGGCGCGGCCCAGGTTCACCACGCGGGCCACCCGGACGCGCGCGGCGGTACCGGCGCTGGCGCGGATCACCGTGTCGTTCACCGCGGCGCTGCGGCGCTCGGGCAGGATCACGCCGTCCACCCCCGCGGCGGCGCAGCTGCGCAGCACGGCGCCCAGGTTGTGGGGATCCGTGACCCCATCCAGCGCCAACACGAGCCCCTGGTCGCCCTTGGCCTTCATGGCCCTCACCACGTCCTCGAAGGCGGCGTACTTGAAGTCCGCGCCTTCACCCACGACCCCCTGGTGTCGCTTGCCCTCGGTGCGGCGGTCCAGGGCCTCCATGGGCTCCTGGCGCACGGTGGCGCCCGCGGCGCGGGCGGCCTCGCGCAGGCCCGCGCAGCGCGCCCAGGCCGCGGGCGCGACCCACAGCTGGTGCAGGCTGCCGCGCTCGATGGCCTCTTCGCAGGCGTGGGGGCCGAGGAACAACATCAGAAGGCCTTGCGGAAGCCGAGCGACAGGAGGTGGCCGGCGCCTTCGACGCGGACCTTGGTGGCGCTGGTGTGGTAGCCGCTGGAATCCCAGGTGCCCTCGAGGCCCACGCGATCCGCATCCCGATTCAGGCGGTACTGGTAGCCGACGCTCAGCTCACCGCCCCACACCTTGTAGCCGGCGCCCACGGAGGCGAAGCTCTGGGCGGCCCCGCCCAGCAGGGGTTCCACACGCTCATCGGCCCGGTAGCCCGTGGCCAGGCCGGCGCCGATGCGCAGCGTCCAGTCCCGCGAAAGGGTGAATTCACCCATGCCCTTCAGCAACGTGGAGGACCGGGCGGATTCCAAGTTGGAGGGGGAGGCCACGGGGCCGGAGAGGGTGTCCAGGGTGGCGAAGCTGGGCACGCGCAGGCCCGCGCCCATCCAGAGCACATCCACTTCCCAGGTCAGCAGCTGGCTCTGCCGCTGGCGGAGGCCGAGGGTGACCCGGGCCGGGAGGTTGAGGGTGCCGCCCCCGGCGCTCACGCCGGAGGTGCCGATGAGCTGGTAGGCGCGGGCATCGGTGCCCACGGGGGGCACGCCGAAGCCGTCGTCATCCTTCACGAAGAGCGTGGAGGGACGGTAGTTGGCCGTGAGGTTCACCGTGGCACGCAAGGGGGATTCGAAGGTGGCGGCCAGCGTCCAGCGGGAGGACAGGGCCCAGCGGGCGCCGAGGGTGAGGCTGGGGGCGAAGGCGCTGCCCTCCTCCCGGAGGGAGATCTCCGCCAGGCCCAGGTAGGGGTTGGCCAGGCCCACGGGCTGGTTGGGATCCACGGGGATCCCGGCACGGACCGTGTTGCCGAGGCGGAGGCCCAGGCGGGCCACGCCCAGACCGGCGCCGAAGCTGAACTCCGGGTGCCCCTCGGGGCTCCAGGCCGCCTGCCCTTCGAGCCGGTGGGCCTCGAGGGAGAGGGTGTCGCCATTGAACCGGGAGGGCGAATCCGAGCGCAGCTCCATGTGCCGCTCGAAGGGCTGATCCAGCTTGAGCCCCCAGCTGAGCCGGGGATTGAGGCGGCCGGCGATGCCGAAGCCGGCGACGGCCCGGTTCCGGTCCGAGGTGAAGAACTGGAGCTGGTTGTTCTGGGCGGTCTGGCTGCTGGCCTGGGACTCGAGCCCGAAGGCCACATGGGCGGCGCGGTCCTCCTGGAGGGTCACGAGCAGGGCGGGATTCTGGCCCGCAGCCTCCAAGCTGCGACCGAAGGCCACGCCGGTTCCGGACCGGCTGATGGTCACGGGGTCGGACCCCTGGTTGAGGACCCCCTGGGCGGAGAGGGCCGAAGCCCCACCCACCAGGGCCAAGGCCACGACCGAATGAAACGCCTTCGTCATAACACTCCCGGAATGCACGTCGCTTGAATGGCCCCAGCCCCCGATAGGTTCGGAGCCATCCGGCCAGTGTCTCACAGGGGCCTCGGCCCCCGGCAACGGGCTTTCGGACCCGCCCTCAGGGATCGCCCAGGAACCTCGCCAGGAGGCGGTCCACGATCTCCCAGATCTCCACGAGGGCCGCCACGAGCATGACCACGCCCAGCCCCAGGGCGAAGCCCCTCCCCACCGGCCCCATGAGCCCCTTGGCCAGCCAGGGCCACTTCCACAGCTCCGAGGGGATCCGCAGGCGACCGTACAGGGCCAGCGTGGACAGCAGCATCCCGCCCCAGAGCAGGTAGAAGAAGCGCAGGCTCCGGAGGGTGATGTCCCATCCGAAGGGTCGGGGGCGGGGAGGCATGCTTGGAAGTATGAAGTAGGAAGGAGGAAGGATGAAGGGCGGCGCGGTCATCCTTCCTCCTTCATCGTTCATCCTTCCGCTAGAAGCGCTTCTCCACCACGCTCCAGTTGAGGAGCGGCTTCACGGCATCCACGTACTTGCCGCGGCCCGTGGCGCCGAAGTCCTTCACATAGGCGTGCTCCCACACGTCCACCACCAGGAGGGGCTGCACGCCCACGGGGATGGCGTTCTCGTGGTCCTGGAACCAGGCGTTCATGAGACGGCCCGTGACGGGATCCTTCACCAGGGCGGCCCAGCCGATGCCCGGCATCGTGGCCGTGGCCTTGAAGGCGTTCCACCATGCCTCGTGGCTGCCCCAGGTGGCGTCGATGGCCTTGTGGAGGGGGTGCGTCATGGCCGCGGCGGGGGCGTTGGCGGCCAGGGCCTCGAAGTACCACTCGTGGATGCGCATGCCGCTGAACTCAAAACCCAGGCGGCGGCGCAGCTCCTGCACCATGGCGCCGGCCTTGCCTTCCTTCTCCGCCCCGAGGACATCCTTCACCAGGGCGTTGGTGCGGGTGACATAGCCCTTGTAGAGGGTCAGGTGCTCCGCGAGCAGGTCCTTGCTGAGGCCGGGCAGCCCCGTGCCAAAGTCGAAGGCACGGGCGGTGTAGTCCGCCAGCGGATCCCCGGCGGGCTTGACGGCGGCGGGGGCGTCGGAGCCCAGACCCTTGGCGGAAAGGCCGGCACCCACCACGCCCGCGGCGAGGGTACCCATCATCGTGCGACGATCCATGACATCTCCTGGAAAAAGGAGGGCCAGCATACCGCCGATCAGGGGTGAAACACCTGCCAAGTCAAACGGACCAATAGGGCCGAAACCACGGTCAGGAACACGATGCGCACCCAGGCGCTGCCCTTCTTCAGGGCCACGTGGGCACCCAGGTAGCCGCCCAGGCCATTGCCCGCGGCCATGGTCAGGCCCACCAGCGGGGTCCAGCTCCCCCGCATCAGGAATACGGCGAGGGCCGCCATGTTCGAGGCCCAGTTCACGGCCTTGGCCAGCGCCGAGGCGCGGAGGAAATCGAAGCCGAGGACGGCCACGAAGAGGAAGATGAGCAGGCTGCCCGTGCCGGGACCAAAGAAGCCGTCGTAGAAGCCCAGGGCGAGGGCGATGAGCACGGCAAGGCCCCGCTGATGATGCAGGGCGTACTTCGGCGCGTGGACCTGCCCCAGTTCCGGCTTGAAGAGCGTCCACAGCAGCATGGCGCCCATGAGCCCCAACATCAGGGGCCGCATCCACGCAGTGCCGATGTGGTAGGCCACCAGGGCGCCCCCCACGGAGCCGGCCGCCGCGGCGATCACGGGGCCCAGGCAGTCCTGCCAGGCCATGGCCCCGGAGCGGAGGAACTTCCAGGCCGCGAAGGTGGTGCCCGTGCCCGCTTGCACCTTGTTGTTGCCGAGCACCACGGGCAGCGAGGCCCCGGGCAGCCCCAGCAGGAGCGCGGGCATGGTGATCAGCCCCCCGCCGCCCACCACGGCGTCGATGAACCCGGCCGCGAAGGCGGCCACGGCGAGGAGGGCGAGGGTGAGGGGGGAGGGCATGGAGGCTCAGGCTGGAGACTGTCGAAAGATTCAGGGGCGCGCCTGCGCGACCCTGAGGAGACCGGAGACTGGAGGGGGAAACGGAGCGGGCGCCCAAGGCGCCCGTACCTCCGGTCTCCGGCCTCCAGCCTCCAGCCTGAAGGTCAGACCTTCATGATCTCCGCTTCCTTGTGCTTGATCATCTCGTCCACTTCCTTGATGTGGGCGTCGGTGATCTTCTGGACCTCTTCGGTGGCCTTCTTGGCGGCGTCCTCGCTGATGCCCTGGGTCTTGTCCTTCTCGAGCTTCTTCACGTCATCGTTGGCATCGCGGCGGACGTTGCGGATGGCGGTCTTGATGTCCTCGGCCATCTTGTGGGTGGCACGCACGAGTTCCTTGCGGCGCTCCTCGTTGAGGGCGGGGATGGGCAGGCGGATCACGTTGCCGTCGTTGCTCGGATTGAGTCCCAACTGCGCCACGAGGATCCCCGTCTCGATGGCCTTGATGGAGCTCTTGTCGAAGGGCTGGATCTGGATCATGGAACTGTCGGGGATGGAGACGGTGCCCATCTGGTTCAGGGGGACGTGGGCGCCGTAGTACTCCACCTGCACGGTGTCGAGGATGGAGGCATTGGCTCGGCCCGTGCGGACGGTGGCCAGGTCCTTCTTCAGCGTCTCCAGGCTGGCCTTCATCTTCTTCTTGGTCTCTTGGAGGATGCTGTCCAGCGACATGGGGGATTCCTTTCGATCGAAGACTCCTTTTTACCTCGCATTCCCGGATGTTGCGAGGCCGAGGTTTCCCAAGCGCCCCCCTTGTGGCGCCTGCTACCTTGGGAATCGCTTCCCCGAGGTCCCCATGCGCACGCTCCGCACCTTGGCCCTGCTGCCGGTCCTGGCCTCCGGCCTTCTCGCCTCCGAGCCCACCCGTACGGAAGTGAGCCTGAAGACCCCTGACGGGTGCGTGATCGCCGGGACCTTCACCCTGCCCGCCCCCGCCCGCAAGGGGGCCAAGGCCCCGGTGGTGATCTTCGCCCACCAGTTCCGCACCGATCGCAAGGGCTGGGGCGACCTGCCGGAGCGACTGCAGGCCCGGGGCATTGCCACCCTGGCCCTGGACCTCCGCGGCCACGGTGAGAGCCTGGGGCCCGCCCGGGTCACGGAGGATTTCGCGGCCTCGGCCAAGGCCGTGGGCTTCGACAAGATCCCTTCGGATCTGGCCCTGGCCGCCGCCTGGGTGCGCAAGCAGCCCGGCGTGGACAAGCGCCGCCTCGCCCTGGCCGGTTCCAGCGTGGGGGCCTTCAGCGCCATCCTCGCCGCCCGTGAGGCCCGCGCCGTGGCCGTGCTGGCCCTCAGTCCCGCCGGCGCCATGGCCTTCGGGGACGGCGCCCTCGATCACCTCAAGGCCGCCCAGCTCCGCGGCCGCACCGCCACGCTGCTGTTCGCCTCGGAGCAGGACAAGGGCGCCATGGAATCCGCCCATGCCCTCGCCGGGCTGCCGGGCGTGGCCACGTCGATCCGCCCGGGCGATGAGCACGGCTTCGCCTACCTCAAGGCCCGCGGCGAAACCATGGCCGTGTTCCTCGGGGAGTACCTGCACTCCAAGCGGGTGTTTGCCAATGGCGGCACCCCGGCCCCGAAGGCCAATCCCAACGTGATCAACGACGCCACCCTCAAGGCCAAGGCCGAGGCGGCGGCCCCCAAGCCCTGAGCGGGGCCCCCGCTCAGGAGCGGAAGAACCTCAGCAGCGCGTTGAGCCCCTCGGCGACCTGGGAGAGCTCCCGGGCCATGCGGGCGGAGTCCGCGGCGGTGGTCGTGAGGCCCCCCGCGGCTTCGGCGTTGCGGGCCGCCCGGTGGGCGCCCTCCTCCACCTGCTCGGCCACCTCGGAGCTGGTGCGGGCCTGTTCCTCCGCGGAGAAGCCGATGCCTTCGGCCATGGACTTGAGGGAGTCGATGCGCTGCCGGATCTGGGCGAGACTCTCCACCACCTCCGACACCGTGGCCTGACCGCGCCCCACGGCGGCATTGCTGCCCTCGATGAGCCCCGCGATCTCCTTCGCCGCCCCCGAGGAACGCTCCGCGAGCTTGCGGACCTCCTCGGCCACCACGGCGAAGCCCTTGCCATGGGCTCCGGCCTTGGCCGCTTCGATGGCGGCATTCAGGCTGAGCAGGTTCGTCTGGCGGGCGATGTCCTGGATGACATTGACGGCCTTCACCATGCGCGCGGTGCTCTCCACCACCTCATCCATGGCGGTGAGGGCGCTGCTGCCCGATCCTTCCCCCGCCTGGGTGGCCTTCAGGGCCTCCGCGGCAAGTTCCTGGGAGGCCCGGACCGTGGAGGCCACCTCCTGGATGGAGGCGGAGAGCTCCACCACGGCGGAGGCCATGCGTTCGGCCCCCTGCCGTTCAATGTCGGCGTTGCGGGCGAGCTCCTGGGCCGTGGAGGCCACGCTGTCCGCGGCCTGGCTGA
This sequence comes from Holophagaceae bacterium, assembly GCA_035254125.1. Taxonomy (GTDB): domain Bacteria; phylum Acidobacteriota; class Holophagae; order Holophagales; family Holophagaceae; genus JAFDVN01. The sequence goes on from DATFAX010000098.1 coordinate 6,688, forward strand.
ACTCGGAGGCCTCGGAGGCCACGAGTCGGGCATCGTAGCGCAGGCGGTTGATGAAGGCCTTGAGGTGCTGCTGCATGCCCTTCACGGAGCCGAGCACGCTATCGGCATCGCCGGGGCGCGTGGAGATCTCCGCGCGCAGGTCCCCGTTGGAGATGGCTTTGGCCGCCTGCACGGCCAGGGCGGGTTCGCCGCCCAGCTGGTGCCGCACGATGCGCACGAGGAGGATGCCGCCGAAGAGGCTGGCGAGGGTTCCCACGGCTCCGCCGGCGATGAGGAGGCCCAGGGCCCGCTGGGCCAGCTCCGTCGCCTCCGGATGGGATCCCCGCCGCAGTTCCATCACCAGGCGGAACAAGGTGACCAGGGCCGGGGTGAGCACGGCGCCCAACAGCCCCATGAGGGCCGCGATGGAGCCGATCAGGCGGGCCCGCAGCCCCAGGTTGGGAAAGGGGACCCAGGGCGCGCGGAAGGTGCGGTCGGCCGATTTCCCCGCCCGCAGCAGGGCGTAGAGGGTTTCCGCCTCCTGGATTTGGGCCTCTGTGGGCCGGCTGCGCACGGAAAGGTAACCGGTGGTGCGCCCCCCCTCCACGATGGGGGCCACACAGGCATCCACCCAGTAGTAGCCGCCATCCTTGCAGCGGTTCTTCACGATGCCGTGCCACATCTCTCCGCGCTTCACGGTGGCCCAGAGGCCCTCGAAGGCCGCCGGCGGCATGTCGGGATGGCGGATGAGGTTGTGGGGGGATCCCACCAGCTCGCCCTGGGAGAAACCGCTGATGCGGATGAACTCCTCGTTGACGGAAAGGATGTTGCCCTTCAGGTCCGTGGTGGAGACCACGAAGGCCCCTTCGGTGATCTCCCGGCGGACCTGGGTGACAGGCTGGTTGTTCCTCACACGCGGCTCCCCGGCGGGTGGCCCGCCATTCCCGAGCTATCGGTCCGGAGACACCCAGGGCCAAGTTTCCGGAGAAGCACCCGTGACGGGCATCAAGGAAAATATCCTCTCGTAACGAGGTCTAGTCCAACCCCGCCCCCTTTCCAGGCTCCGGCCGGTCCAGGAGCTGGGCCCAGACCTCCCCCTCCAGGGCCTCCTCCCGGCCCCACAGGGGCTCCGGGCCAGGGCCGCCCCACCACCCCCTCAACCGCCCCCACACGCGCCACCCCCATCCCCGGTCGCCCACATCCCCTCCTCCGCGCCGGCCCGGCGCTCCAGTTCATGCATCGCTTCAGCGCGCTCATCCAGGGGTTCGGATGGGCGTCGCTGGGGGGTGGCGTTCAGGTACGTCATGGGATCTCCAAAGGGTCGGGGCGCGGGGAAGGGGTTCACCCTTCCGCCGCGCCCCGGTGGGCGGAAGGTTGGAAAAGCTAGTGGAACTGCGCCGCCTCGGTGCTGCCCTGCAGGGCGAGGGTGGAGGCCTGGCCGCCGCTGAGCACCTCGGCCACCTGGTCGAAGTAGCCGGTGCCCACCTCCCGCTGATGCTTGGTGGCCGTGTAGCCCTGGGCCTCCGCTGCGAACTCCGCTTCCTGCAGGCGGGCGTAGGCGCTCATGTGCTCGGTGCGGTAGGCGTTGGCCAACTCGAACATGCCGTGGTTGAGGCTGTGGAAGCCCGCCAGGGTGATGAACTGGAACCGGTAGCCCATGGCCGCGAGCTCCCGCTGGAAGGTGGCGATCTCGGCGTCGCTGAGCTTCTTCTTCCAGTTGAAGGAGGGCGAGCAGTTGTAGGCCAGCAGCTTGTTCGGGAATTCCGAGCGCACGCCCTCGGCGAACTTCTTCGCCTCCTTCAGGTCCGGCGTGGAGGTCTCGCACCAGATGAGGTCGGCGTAGGGCGCGTAGGCCCGACCCCGGGCGATGGCCATGTCGATGCCCCCGGTGATGCGGAAGAAGCCCTCGGGCGTGCGCTCGCCCGTGAGGAAGGGCGCGTCGCGCTCATCCACGTCGGAGGTGATGAGGCGGGCGGCGTCGGCGTCCGTGCGGGCGATGAGCACCGTGGGCACCTCGAGCACGTCGGACGCGAGGCGCGCCGACGTCAGCGTGCGGATGAACTGGCCCGTGGGGATGAGCACCTTGCCGCCCAGGTGGCCGCACTTCTTCTCGCTGGAGAGCTGGTCCTCGTAGTGCACGCCCGCGGCGCCCGCCTCGATCATGCCCTTCATGAGCTCGAAGGCGTTGAGGGGGCCGCCGAAGCCCGCCTCCGCATCCGCCACGATGGGCAGGAACCAGTCGCGCTTGGCGCCCCCTTCGCCGTGCTCCACCTGGTCCGCGCGCATCAGGGCATTGTTGAGCCGCTTCACGAGCTGGGGCACCGAGTTGGCGGGGTAGAGGCTCTGGTCGGGATAGGTCTGGCCCCCGGCGTTGGCATCGGCCGCCACCTGCCAGCCGGAGCAGTAGATGGCCTGAAGGCCGGCCTTGGCCATCTGCACGGCCTGACCGCCGGAGAGCGCGCCCAGGGCACGCACAGGCTCGTCCTGGTGGAGGCGCTCCCAGAGCTTGCGAGCGCCCAGCTGGGCGAGGGTGTGCTCGATGCGGACGGTGCCCCGGAGCTTCTGCACGTCCTGGGCGGAGTACGGACGGTGCACGCCCTCCCAGCGGTGGGCACCGGGATCTTCGGCGAAGACGGGGATGGGGAGCCAGGCGTTCATGCGATCTCCTGAAGCTTGGAGAGGGTGAGGAGGAGGGCGTAGGCCCGGGGGGTGAGGAAGGCTTCGGGCACGGGGTCGAGGATCAGCTCCTCCAGCAACTCGGACGCCTCGAGCAGGCGGCTCTCGGCCACGGCTACGGGGCCCAGCTCGGCGCGGAGGCTCTGGAACACGTCGTACACGTGACCGTGGAAGCCGGAGCGATCCAAGGGACCGAGGCCCTCCACCCCCACGCCGTGGCGCACCCACTGCCAGAGCTGCATGCGGCTGATCTCCGCCGTGGCGGCGTCCTCCATGAGCCCGTCCAAGGCCACGCAGCCTTCGCCGCGCAGCCAGGCCTCGAGGTAGCGCAGGGCCACCCGCAGGTTGCGGCGCAGGCCTTCGGCCGTGACGGGGCCGCGGGGCAACTCCAGGAGCTGCGCGGCGTTGACCTCGCCTTCGGGAATGAAGGTGCGCTGATTGACGCCCTCCACGTGGTGGGTGAAGACCTCCAAAGCCACGGGCACGAGGTCGGGGTGGGCCACCCAGGTGCCATCGCAGCCCTGGCGCACCTCGCGGAGCTTGTCGGCACGTACCGCCTGCAAGGCGCGCTCGGTGGCGTCGGGATCCCTGCGCTGGGGCACCAGGGCCGCCATGCCGCCCAGGGCCAGGGCCCCGCGGCGGTGGCACACCTGCACGAGCCGCTTGGCGTAGGCCTGCAGGAAGGGGAGCTCCATGCGCAGCGTGCCGCGATCCGGCAGCACGGCGTCCCGGTCCATGCGATGCACCTTGAGCACGCTGAAGAGGTAGTCCCAGCGGCCCAGATTCAGGCCCACGGCCCGCTTGCGCAGCTCGAAGAGGATCTCCTCCATCTGGAAAGCGGCGGGCAGCGTCTCGATGAGGACGGTCACCTTCACGGTGCCCAGGGGCAGGTCCAGCCCCTCCTCGATGAACTCCAGCACCGTGTTCCAGAGGCGCGCCTCCAGGTGGTGCTCCAGCTTGGGAAGGTAGAGGCAGACGGGGAGGCCGCGCGCCACGAGCTCCAGGGCGTTGTGGAGGAGGAAGAGGGCCGCATCGAAGAAGGCGGCGGCCATGGGGGTGCCATCCACAACCAGGTGCCGCTCCACCAGGTGCAGGCCCCGGGGGCGCACCATGAGGAGAGCGGCGTCCGCCTTGAGGCGCAGCTCCCCGTCGGCCAGCGTGCCGCGCACGGCCTCCTGGAGGTTGAGCTGCCCCTGCACGAGCTTCTCGGGCACGGGCGCGAGGCTGTCCTCGAAGTCGGCCATGTAGACCTTGGCGCCGCTGTTGAGGGCGTGGAGCATCATGCGACGCTCGGGTGGCCCGGTGATCTCCACCCGGCGATCCTGGAGGAGGTCCGGAAGGGGCGCCACCTGCCAGGGGCCGCTGCGCACCTTCTCGGTGTAGGGGAGGAAGCGGGGACGCTCGCCCCGGTCATACCCCTCTTGGCGCACCTGGCGCTCCGCCAGGAGGCCCCGCAGCTCTCCGCCATAGCGGCGCTGGAGCTCGGCCAGGCGGGCCAGCACCTCGGGGGTCAGCAGGGCGGCGGCCTCGGGGCCGTTCCAGCGGGCGGGGGAAACGAGGGTCTGGGTCATGGCTCAACTCCGTGGGTGGACTTGAGTCAATCTTTGACTTATCTTTCAACTCATCAAGTAGTCGCTGTTTTGTTTTGGGTTAATCTGAAAAATTTTGTAAATCAACTCCGTCAATCCAGTCAAATCCGTCAAGGCCCTCCATGCCCTCCGCCCCCCCCAAGCCCGCCGCCCGCCTCGGCGCCAAACTGCGCCTCCTCCGCCGCCAGGAGGGCCTCTCCCAGGTGCAGCTGGCGGAGCGCCTGGCCATCAGCCCCAGCTACCTGAACCTCATCGAGGCCAACAAGCGCCCCCTCACCGCCCAGCTCCTCCTGAAGCTGGCCCAGGCCTTCCAGCTGGACCTCCGGACCTTCGCCCCGGAGGAGGACCTGCGCCTCTCGGAAGACCTCATGGAGGCCTTCGGGGATCCCCTCTTCGAGGAGCAGGACCTCCCCGCCCAGGAGGTGCGGGACCTGGCCCAGAACCACCCCGCCCTCTCCAAGGCCGTGTTCCGCCTCTACCAGGCCTACCAGGCGGCCAAAGGGGGACTCGACACCCTCAGCGAGCAATTCAGCGATGGCCAGGGCTTCGATCCCGACCGCACCCGCCTCCCCTCGGAGGCCGTGGGCGACTTCCTCCAGGGGGCCCGCAACCACTTCCCCGACCTGGAGACCGCCGCGGAGCAGCTGTGGACGGACGCGGCCCTGGATCAGGACCTGCTCTATCCGGGCCTCCTGCGCGCCTTCGAGGCCCAGGGGCTGCGCGTGGAGGTGCGCCGTACGGAGGCCATGCCCGGCCAGCTCCGCCGCTACGATCCCGAGCGCAAGGTGCTCGCCCTCTCCGAACTGCTGCCGGTGCGGAGCCGCGTCTTCCAGCTGGCCCACCAGTGGGCCTTGCTTCGCCACGGCGACCTGCTGGACCGCCTCACCACGGATCCCGCCCTCAGCACCCCCGGCGCCAGGGCCCTGGGCCGAGTGGCCCTGGCCAACCACTTCGCCGCCGCCGTGGCCATGCCCTACCGCGCCTTCCTGAAGGCGGCCAAAGCCGAGCGCTACGACATCGAACTGCTGACCCGGCGCTTCCAGGTGGGCTTCGAGCAGGTGTGCCACCGGCTCACGACCCTGCGCCGAGCCGGCGAGGAGGGCGTGCCCTTCCACTTCCTGCGCATCGACATTGCAGGGAACATCTCCAAGAGCTTCTCCGCCTCGGGCATCCGCATCGCCCGCTACAGCGGCTGCTGCCCCCGCTGGAACGTGCACGCGGCCTTCCTCACCCCCGGCCTCATCCGCACCCAGGTGAGCGAGTTCCCGGACGGCCGCCGCTACTTCTGCATCGCCCGCACCCTGCAGCGGGACACGGGCTCCTACCGGGGCCAGCACGCCATGCAGGCGCTGGGCCTGGGCTGCGAGCTGGGCTACGCCAAGGAGCTCGTGTACTCGGATGGCATCCGCCTGGATCAGCCCCCCGTACCCGTGGGCGTCACCTGTCGCCTCTGTGACCGCACCGACTGCGAGCAGCGGGCCTTCCCGCCCCTGCAGGCCCCCTTCAAGGTGGACGAGAACCTGCGTCGCAGCAGCTTTTACGCGAGCCTGGGCTGACCGCCCACGGCTTGCGATGTTCGATTGATGGCACCGGTTTTATCCCATTCATGGCAAGGTATTTCACGACCTTGATCGGAGTTCCGATGCCTTCCATCCACTGCATGGGGCGCGCCGCCCTGGGATTCGCCGGCCTCCTGTCCAGCGCCCCCGGCCTCCTGGCGCAGGCCCCCGCCTTCGGGCCCCGCGAGGCCATCCGGGCCGAGTGGTCGCGGACGGCGCCCGCCTTCACCGAGGCCGATCGCGCCCGCCTCTCGCCCGCGGATCGCGCCCGCCTGGACCTCACCCTCCGCCGCATCGGGCAGCCTGGCCTGCCGGACCTCCTCCCCCCAGAATTGGCCGCGCCCACGGAGGCCACCTGGTTGGAGAAGGCCCAAGGCGCCCGCACGCCCCAGGAGCGGGTCACGGCCCTCGCCTTCCTCAACCGGCTCAAGTCCCCCCGGGCCCTGAGCGCCCTGGAGGGATTGAGCGCCGGGGATGCGAAGACCTGGCCCCGCTTCCTGAGCCTCCAGGGGGCCGTGGCCACGGCCCGCCTGAACGGGGGCACCCCTTCCCCGGAGGTCGCCGCCTTCCTCGCCGCCGTCGAGGCCGGACCCGCCGCGGACCCGGTGCGCACCCAGGCGGCCCGGCTCCGGCTGGTCCTGGCCGGCAAGGAAGGCAAGCTCCTGCCCCCGGTGCCCTTCAACGCCGGCCACGCGCTGGCCCTGCTGGATGCCTGGAACCGCTCCCCCTGGGAGGCCCGGCAGGCCACCCACGGCAGCCTGCGCCGCCTCTTCGAGCGCTCGGACGAGGGCCGACGGGCCCGAGCCGCCCTGGGCCTCGCCACGCCCCGAACCGCTTTCGGCCTGGAGAAGCAGGTCGGTGCCCTGGGCCGCTGGCTGGAGGGCTACCCCGACGGCCAGGTGGACCTGGCCGCCCTGCGCACCCTGGACCCCCGGACTCTGGAAGCCATGGGCCAGCCCTTCCTGAGCACCTACGGGCAGGCCCTCGCCAAGTGCGCCGACCCCGGTGCCGGGGCCCTCACGCAAAAGGTCCTCGCCCTCGCCACCCGGCCCTCCACCCGGGCCGCCCTCCTCCCGGCGCTTCTGAAACACGCCCCCGAGCAGGGCGAGGCCCTCCGTCGGGCCCTCCTGAAAGGCGAGGATGCCCTGGCGCGGGCCGAGGCCCTCGGATCGCTGGAGGCGGCGCCCCCCGAAGCGGAGCTGACGGCGCTCACGGCTCGGATCTGGAAGGACACCGATTTCGAGAGCCAGCAGACCCTCCTCCACCGCCTGACGACCTGGAAGCTGCCCGATGACGTGAAACGGGCCCGCCTCCGCCCCTGGCTCCAGCACCCGGACTGGGCCTGCCGCCTGGAGGCCTTCCGGGGCCTCGCCAAGCTCGACCCCGCCACGCCCTGGCCCCAGGCCCCGGCGACCACGGCCGAAGACGAGGCCCTCCTCCAGGAGGCGGAGCGCCTCGCCCTCGCGGGCAAGCCCGTCCGCCTCCGACTGACTTTCGAGGGGCCCCGGGTGGTGGTGCTCGCCCTCGATCCGACGGTGGCGCCCATCAACGTGGCGAACCTCGTGCGCCTGGCGCGGAAGGGCTTCTTCGACGGCCACCGCGTGCCGCGCGTGGTCCCGGATTTCGTGGTGCAGATGGGCTCCCCCTTCGACAGCATGAGCGGGGGTCCCGGCTACTCCGTGCGCTGCGAGGACAGCCTCGACTGGTACGGCCCCGGCAGCGTGGGCATGGCCCTCGCCGGCAAGGACACGGGCGGCTGCCAGTTCTTCATCACCACCAACGCGACGCCCCACCTCACGGGCAAGTACACCCGCGTGGGCCGGGTCGAATGGCCCGACTACGTGCTCCCCATGCTGGACGACCTGACCGTGGGCATCCGCCTCCTCCGGGCGGAAGTGCTCGGTCGGAACCCATCCCGGTGAGCCCTAGGTCTTGAAGGTGGACACCATCTCCGCGAGGTTCTCCGCCACCCGGGCCAAATCCTCGGCGGTGCGGGTGATCTCGTGGGTGGTCGCCGACAGCTCGGTGGAGGCGGAGGCATTCTGCCGGGTCTCCGCCGCGCTGGTCTCCACCAGCTTCACCATCGCCCTCGTGCAGTCGGTGAGTTCCCGCATGCGCACCTCGATGGTGCGGACACCCAGGGCGGCTTCCCCCATGCGCTCCTGGGCGGAGGCCATGGCCTCGCTCGTGGCGTCCACGGCCGCCTGACCGGCGGTGAGCGTCTGGCCGCTGGCCTGGATGAGGCCCTCAATCTCCCGAGCCGCGCCCACGGAGCGCTCCGCAAGTTTGCGCACCTCCTCGGCCACCACCGCGAAGCCCTTGCCCATGGCGCCGGCCTTGGCGGCCTCGATGGCCGCGTTGAGGCTCAGCAGGTTCGTCTGCCGGGCGATCTCCTGGATCACCCGCACCGCCTGCACCATGCGGTTGCTCGTCTCCAGAATGTCCGCCATAGCCTGGGTCGTGCGTTGCGCGGCCTGGGCGCCCTCATCCATGCGCCGCGTGGCCTCGGCCACCTCGCCTTCGGCCTGATGCACGGAGGCGGCCACATCCCTGGCCTTGTCCTCCACCTGCACCAACTGCTGCTGGACTTCATCCTCGCTCCGGCGCTGATGGTCGGAGTTCCGCGCGATCTCATCGGCGGCGGTGGCCATCTCACCGGAGCTGGCCGAGAGCTGGGTGGAGCCGCTGGCCACTTGCGCCGAAGCCAGTTTCAGCTCGTTGAACAGGTGCCTGAAGTTGGTGCTTAGCTTCATGTAGGAAAGGAAGAGGCGGCTCGTCTCATCCTGGCCTTCCACCTTCACCGCGCGGGTGAGGTCGTGGTGGTCCGCCAATTCGTCCATGAGGCTCACGAAGGTGCCCACGGGCCCCGCGATGCTGCGGGAGAGGCTCATCCCCACGATGAGGGTCACCGCGAAGATCCCGAGCCCCAGGACGCAGTGGAGGACGAGGCCCGAGCGGGCCCGGGCCGCCTCGGCGCCCGCATCCTCCGCCAGCTGGCCGGAGAGCTTCCGTTCCACCAGACCCAGGGCTTCAATGCGCTGGGTGGACTGGGTCCACCAGGTCTCCGGATTGCCGCCGAAGCCGGTGGCCCGGCCTGCACCCACCACGAGGTTCCGCGCGGCGGCCACCTCCTCCGCCATGGCCGGCGGCACCGTGGCCTCCAGCACCGAAACGCCCGTGGGGCCCGCGAGCTCCCGGAAAGTCGCCAGGTGCGCAGCCTGGGCGCCGATGAGGGTCCCCAGCCGTTCCATCTGGCCCGGCGCCAGGGCATCGGCGGTGAAGACCGCCATCAGGGTGGCGCGTTCCTGCCCGGCGGCCTCCCGCGCCCGGCTCAGGTGCAGCAGGCCCCGGAGTCGCTGGGCCATGGCGGGGCGCCCGGCTTCGGCGGGCAGGCCCGCCAGCAGGGCATCCAGGGTCGCGATGGCCGCCGTGTACTGGGCCACCACCTGGGGTGCGGCCAGGGCCCGGCCATCCACGCCTTTGCGCAACTCGGTGAGCTTGGCGGACAGCCCCTGGGCCACGCCCGGAGCCTTCTCCCAGCTCCGAGGTCCCGGATCCAGGTTCGCGAGGCTCCGGGCCCAGGCCCCCAGGGATTCGTCCGTGGCCTTGCGGAAGGTCTCGAGGTTGGCGTCGCCCGTCTCCTTGGACGCCAGGAAGCGGCTGCTGCGCCCCCGCTCCTTCTGGAGGTTCCCCGTGAGGGTGGCCATCTGCTGAACGGAGGGCATCCAGCCCGCCAGGGCCCGGTCGCTGGCCGCCTCCTGCCAGACCTGCCGGAGGGTGAGGCCCGCGTAGAGGGCGAAGGCCCCCAGGGGCAGCAGGAGGATCCACACCAGCCGGGTCTTGATGCTGTAGTTGTGCCAGTGCATGGCTCCCCCCGAGGACGAGGCCGCTTGGGGAGTCCTTCGGCTCACCTGAAAAGGACCTGAGTTCAGTGCGGCCCCTCGGGGCCGACGGGTGGTCCTGCCCCTGGGGATCCGGTCAGGGGTTGCGCGGCTGGAGCCTGAGTTTTTCAGGCTTCCGCTCGTCCACGGTGTACACGAAGCCCTTGAGAAAGCTCTGGCCAAGCAGGCCATCGATGCCCACCTCCGAGGCGGCGATCACCACAGCGGGCACCGCCTTGGCCGTGGCCCCGGCCACCGTCACCGAAGGCAGCTCCACCATGCGTCCCCGGAGGCGGACGCCCCCCGCGAGGACGAAGGAGGCCTCCTCCCCCAAGCGGTCCTCCAACCCCAGGACGCGCACCAGCTCCGGGGCGAGGCTCGTGCGCATGGCGCCCGTGTCCACCATGAGGCAGCAGGGCTCCCCCGCGATCTGGACCTCCACCAGCACGGGCCCGAAGGGCTGCGCCGCGGCCCGGGCCATGGCCCAGCCGATCAGTTCCTTGCGCAGGGCCCGCACCCGGGCGGCGGCCGGGGCGTCCGAGGCCTTCAGGCAATCCCCCAGCAGCTTCGCCAATCCCGTGTAGAAGGCGACATCGCCGTTCTGCTTCTGAAAGGCCTCGAAGGCTTCGATGCGGGCGTTCACCCGCTTCTGTGCGTCCATCACGGCGGCGCGGCGGGCCGTCAGGGCCTCGTTGGAGGTCTTCACCTTGGCGTTGTAGGCCTCCCGCTGGGGCTCGACCGCGGCCTGCAGGGCGTTGTACTTCGCCGCCAGGGCGTTCCGCTCCTTCATCAGCGCCGCGTACTTCACCTCGGCTGGAGACGTTCGTGCTTCCGTGGCCGTGGGGATTTTCGCCAGGCGCTGGTCCATTTCCCCCAACTGCCCCTCCAGGGTCCGCAGGGGCGCGAGCTTGGCCTCGAGGTCCGCCTTGCCCGCATCCAGCGCGGCCTTGGCCGCGACCGTCTCCGCGTTGTAGGCGGCGATGTCCGCCACCACCTGGGCCCGGGCCGCCTCCAGCGGCTCACCCCGGAAGTGGCGGGCCACCGTGGCCTCGGCTTCGGCCACACGGGCCGCCAGGGAGGGTGCCTGTCCATGGGCGGCGGACAGGAGGGTCAGGGTGAGGAAGAGGGCGCGCATGGCCCTACCCTCCCACACTCCCGATCAGCGGGACAGCCACCGCGCGAGGGAACGCTCCACCCAGCGCTCCGCCAGGGCGGCCACCAGGACGGCGCCCGCCAGGGCCAGGGCGAGCCCTCCCCAGCCCCCCAGATGCGGCGCCACGAGGCGCTGGAGGAAGGGGTGGGCGAGGTAGATCCCGTAGCTCCACGAGCCGAGGAGCGCCAGTGGCCTCAGCCAGGGTCCCTCCCACCCCCGATGGAAGGCGGCCAGCAGCACCAGGGCCGTCACACAGGCCACGTAGCGGTAGCGCAGGGTCCCCGTGAGGGCCACCAGGTGGTCGCCGAACCACGGGAAGGGGCGGAAGAGGAGCCAGAGCACGAGGGCCGTGGCCAGGAGGAAGGCCCCATGGCCCAGCCGCGCCGCCCACCGCCGGTGGGCCCAGCCCCCCAGGGCGCCGAAGGCCACGAGGAAGAGCTGGTTGCCGGGGAGCACGTAGGCGTGGAAGCGGTTGTCCCCGACCTGGTCCATGACCCCGTGCAGCGTGGAAGGCAGGCTCCAGGCCAACAGTCCGAGGCAAAGGGCCACCAGCACCCAGTCGCCCGCCTTGGCCATGAGCCAGGCCACGGAAGGCCACGCGGCATAGGCGAGCACCGCCACCCCCACGTACCAGCCTCCGGTCACCAGCGCGTGGTTGGGATGGAAGAGCCCGAAGCTGAGGGTGTAATTCTCGGCGATGAAGCGCGCCTTGGGCTCCGGCCCCATGCCCAGCCCGAAGAGCAGGTCCACGGACACGGCGATCCAGAACAGCGGGGCCAGCCGCACGAGGCGCTTCAGCGCCCAGGTGCCCGGCCCCTGCCGCACGATGGCCTCCCAGGGCGCCGTGCGCGCCAGCAGGAACCCCGTGAGCACGAAGAAGGCGGAGACGCTGTAGTTCCCCGCCTTCGCCAGCGCCATGTTCGAAAGCGACCCCGCAGGCGTCAGCCCGAACCACACGCTGAGGTGGTACACCGCCACCCCCAGGGCCAGGGCGCCCCGGAGGGCGTCGAGGGTCTGAAACCGATCGGTCGTCGCGGGGCTCATGTCCGAAGCCTACCGCGACGACCGGGGGATCAAAGGCCGGAGTCCTACCGGTACTGCACGTGCCCCGTGCCGGCGGCCAGCTCGCCCAGCACCCAAGCGGCTTCACCCGCGGCCCTGAGCTCCGCGAGCACGGCGTCCACTTGATCCTTGGCCACCACGAGCACCATGCCCACGCCCAGGTTCAGGGCCTGGCGGGCGTCGTCGATGCCGAGACCGCCCTTCTCCATGAGGAAGGTGAAGAGGGCCGGGATCTCCCAGCTCTTCGTGTCGATGACCGCATCGAGCGCCTCGGGCAGCACGCGGGGGATGTTGTCCGTGAGGCCGCCGCCGGTGATGTGGGCCATGGCCAGGAGCTTGTGGGCCTTCACGAGGGGCATGAGCTGGGTGAGGTAGGAGCGGTGGATGGCGAGCAGCGCCTCGGCCACCGTCTTGCCCGTGCCCGGGAGGGGATCGCTCACGTCCAGCTTCTCCAGCTCGAAGCAGACCTTGCGGGCCAGGGAGTAGCCGTTGGTGTGCAGCCCGCTGGAGGGCAGGCCGAGGAGCACGTCGCCAGCCTTCATCTCAGGCAGGCGGGGCAGGAGGTCGGCCTCATCCACGAGGCCCACGATGGTGCCAGCCACGTCCACCTCGCCCTCGGCGTAGACGCCGGGCATCTCGGCCAACTCGCCGCCGATGAGGGCGCAGCCGCTCTGCTGGCAGGCGGTGGCCATGCCCTTCACGATGAGTTCGATGACCTCGGGCTCCAGGCGCTGGGCGGCGATGTAGTCGAGGAAGAAGAGGGGGCGGGCGCCCTGCACGAGGATGTCATTGAGGCAGTGGTTCACCAGGTCCTGGCCCACGGTGTCCCAGATGCCGGCCCGGCGGGCCACCTTCATCTTCGTGCCCACGCCGTCCATGGAGGACACGAGGATGGGCTTGGTCTCGGGGAACTGGGCGGCGAAGAGCCCGCCGAAGAGGCCGATGTCGCTGCGGACGCCGGGGGTCTTGGTGGCCTTCACGTGGGGCTTGATGCGGCGCAGGGCCTCGTCCTGCCGGTTGATGTCGACCCCGGACGCGGCGTAGCTGGTCTTGCCCTGAGACATAGGTTCCCCCCAAGAGGGCTATTTTCCCATGTGGGCCTTGGGTTTCCTACTGGGAATCACCAGAGACACGCTGGACGCGGCTCCCCACCCCGTCGCAGGCCAGGATTTCCAGACCCGGTTCGTCGGGGAGGGTGGCCCGGCCGCCCCGGAGGAAGCCCCGGACCTGGCCCTGGGCGTCCCGCACCACGAGGAGCGGATACCGGTCGGCGTCCCACTGGAAGGCGCGGCCCTGGGGGGTGGGCTGGACCGCCAGGGGCAGCTCCGGGCCGGGCCCCACCGCCAGGCGCGTGTGCCGGGCCCGCTCCGCGCCCCGGTCGAGGAGGTGGAGGACGTGGAGATCCTCGCCCCCCAGGAGGCGGCGGGGCACGGCGAAGGTGAAGTGGTGGGCGCTCCGGCCCTCAGGCAGGTCCGCCACCTCCGTGGGGGTGAAGGGCAGGCTGAGCAGGATCCGCCCCGCGGCATCCCGGGCCTCCAGGCTGAGGTCCCCCGGCTCCTCGGGAAGGCTGGGGACCGTGAAGGCCGGGAAGGCGGGCTCCAGGATCACGCGCCCGTCCTCCATCCGCCCCCAGAGGATGAGGCAGTCCTCAGCCGGAGCCTCGGTCCCTGTGGGGGCGAGGTTGGCGGCGTTGCCGGCCCGGTAGGCGAGCACGAGCTTGTAGCAGTAGTCGCTCACCCACTGGCTGCCGCAGTAGCCCATGATGTCGGTGCTGGTGGCGGCGCCCTTCAAGGTGGCACTGGCCTGGAAGGCATCCCAGCCTGTCACGCCGATGTGGCCCCCCGCGTAGTTGCCGGTGGTGGGGTAATTGGGATCGGGGCCACTCACGCCGCCACAGGGGCTGTGGGGACGGCTGAAGTTGTGCCCCACCTCATGGGCCAACACCCCAGCCCGGCTGCCGCCCTTGTCCCAGCCGATGGCCGAATGGCCCGGCACGTAGCCGAGGCCCGCGACGCCGCTTCCATAGGTGGTGGCCACCACGCCGTAGTAGTACCGGGTGCTGCTGTCCGAGCCCCGCAGGGCGCTGATCTCGCTGAGCACCGTGCCCCAGTTGTTGCCGGCGCTGTCCAGGGGGTCCGTGAGCGAGCTGGCGAAGTCGGCGTGCACGGTCACGTCCACGGTGTCCGGCATGGGCCAGATGCGTTTGGCCATGTCCACGAAGGCGGTTTTGTTGGTGCCGTCCACGGCCCCGGTGACCGTTCCTCCGGTGCCATTGGGTGTGGCCACGGGAACCAGGGTGATCTTCCAGGTGGGAAGGGTCCGCACATCCAAGGTGATGTCCCCGGAACTGTTGTTGGCCTTGCTGGCCTCGGGGATGGTGCCCGCGGGATCCACATCGGCCACCAGGTGCACGCCCGGCTGGATCCAGGCCGCCGGCACCGCCGCGTTCCAGCTGGAACTGGCGACGCCCTCGGTGATGGAGAGCGGCACGCTGGCGCCCGGGGCATTGATGGTGAGCGTATTCGTGGTGCTTCCATTGATGAAGCGCACCCGCACCTGGGGCTGGGCGCTGTTGGCTTCGCTGGCCTTCACGAAGACCCGTACCCAGGCGGAGCGGTCCTTCACGAGCGGCACGGCGGGGCTGGGGTAGTTCTGGGTGGCCTGGGTGACGTAGAGGCCTTCGAGGGTGAGGTCCAGGGTGGCGGCGGCCGTGACGGTGAAGGATCCCGGGCCGGAGGCGGCGCCTCCCGGGGCCGTGATCCGGACGGTCCCGGTGGCGGCCCCCGCGGGTACCACCACCTGCAGGAGGGTGTCACTCACCACGGTGACGGCCGTGGCGGCCACCCCGCCGAAGGTCACCGCGGAGGTGCCCCAGAACCCCGTGCCGGAGAGGGTCACGGAAGTGCCCACGGGGCCGGAGGTGGGCAGGAAACGGGTCACCGTGGGGGTGGGCGAGGCATTGACGGTGAAGGTCCCGGAGCTGCTGGCCGTACCTCCGGGGGTGGTGACGCTCACGGCCCCCGTGGTGGCCCCGGGGGGCACCGTGGCCTGGATCGAAGTGGCCCCCTGCACCGTGAAGGTGGCCGAATGGCCATTGAACGTCACCGAGGTGGCGCCGGTGAGGGCCGTGCCCGTGAGGGTCACCGGGGCGCCCACCACGCCCGAGGCCGGTGCCAGGGCGGTGAGGGTGGGGGCCGCCGGCGGCGCCGCCGAGGAGCCCCCTCCGCCCCCTCCACAGGCCAAGGCCAGGCCCAGGGCGATGATGCTTCCTCCCCTCCCGAGTTCCAGGGCCTTCATCCGCACTCCCAGTCGAACCTCCATCTCATCGGCCCGATCTGCCATCCTTCAAGGGTTTCCGTCTGAACGGTCGACCCATGCCCCTGGATGACACCCGCACCGCCCTCGCGATCCGCCAGTTGCTTCAGGCGCTGGGGCAGGACCCCGACTCCCCCGAGCTGCGGGACACCCCCCTGCGGGTGGCGGAGTTCTGGTCGGAACGGCTGGCGGGCCACCGCATCGACCTCGCCGCCGAACTCCAGCCCCTGCCCGGAGACCTCGCCCCCGTGCCCGTGATCCTGGAGCGCATCCCCTTCGTCTCCACCTGCGAGCACCACCTGGCCCCCTTCGAGGGCGTGGCCACGGTGGGGTACCTGCCCGGCCCCGGGGGTACCGTGGGCCTGAGCAAGCTGGTGCGCGTGGTGCAGGCCGTGGCCTGGCGCCTGCAGGTGCAGGAGCGCATGACCCAGCAGATCTTCGAAGCCCTGGCCACGCACTTGCGCCCCGCGGCCTGGGGCGTGAAGCTCACGGCGGAGCACACCTGCATGTCCCACCGGGGGGTGAAGACCTCCGGCGTGTCCGTGACGACCCTCCTGCTGGGGGGAGCCTGGACCGAGCAGCCTCCCGCCGCCTTCCGGTAGCTCCGCGGAATGTGACGCTGTCACAGCGACGCCCCGGGCACCCTGGCTCCGGAGGATCCCCATGCGTCTTCGCGCCCTGCCCGCCATCCTGGCCCTGCTGCTGTTCAGCGCCCACCTGATGCGCGAGGGCCAGATGGTCCTCATCCTCCCCTGCCTGGCCGTGGGGGCCCTGGGCTTCCTCGATCGCCCCTGGGCCTTGCGCACCCTGCAGGCGGTGCTGGCCCTGGCCACCGGGGAGTGGATCCGCACCCTGATGGTGATCCGGGGGGTCCGGCTGGAAGCGGGCCTGCCCTGGCTCCGCATGAGCCTCATCCTCGGGAGCGTAGCGGCCTTCACGCTCTTCGCCGCCTGGCTCGCGGGCCCCCGCGCTCCGGAGCAACGGGCGGCCTGAAGGGGAAAGGTGAAGGCCCCGGCGATCCGGGCCGATAGGATGGCTCATCCCATGACCCCATCCCCCCTCCGCCGCCTGCTCCTCCGGGAAAGCCTGACCGTGGTCGGGCTCGCCGGCCTGATCGTGGCCGGCTCCGGGTGGTGGGGGGCCCGGGCCATCATGCGGTCCCAGGCCCAGGCCCGGGCTGAATCCGGCCTGCGGGAGGTGGAACGCCGCATCACCCAGAGCCTGGATGAAGCCGTTCGCACCGGCGAGGCCCTGGCGGATCGCGGTCGCCTGGGCCAGCTGGCCCCCATGGGCACCTTGGCCGGCGAGCAGCAACTCCTGGCGGAGCTCCACAGCCGCCCCGGACTCACCAACCTCACCTTCGTCGGTCCGGATGGCCGCGCCTCCGCCGCCAACGTGCCGGAGGAATTCGCCCCCCATTTCTGGCTCACGCGGGGCACCGAGGGTCCCGCCTCCGACCGCCGGGCCGTGCTGCGCCGCTGGGACGCCCAGGATCGGCTCGTCACCCAGGGCCCCGATCCCGCGGCCCCCCCGGATTGGCGGGCCCGGCCCTGGGTGGTGCAGGCCCTCCGCGAGCGCCGCCCGGGCTGGACACCCCCCTACCCCTTCCTCGGCAAGGTGGGCTACGGCCTCACCTACACCGTACCCATCGCCCGCGAGGGCGTCCCCCTGGGGGTGCTCGGGGTGGACCTCGTGCTGGGCGACCTCCGGCCCTGGATGCGGGAGGCCCGACCCACGGAGGGTACGCGCCTCGCGATCCTTGATGGGGAGGGCCGCCTGATCCTCCCCCCAGAGCAGGACCTGGAAGCCGCCGCCCTCGGCCGCGCCCTGGCGCCCGAAGGGCTGGACCCCAGTCGCCACCCCATTCCCGCAGCCGTCCGCGCCCATCCCGAGGCTGGGCAGCCGGGCCGATGGCCCCTGCTGAAGGTGGCCGGCGAGGCTTTCCTCGTTCAACGCCGCCGCATCCGCGTCTCCGGCGGACCGGACTGGGAGATCCTCGCGGCCATCCCCGAAGAGGACCTGCTGCGGGATCCCCGCCGGCTCGCCCTGGGCACCCTGGCCCTGAGTCTCGTCGCCCTGGGCCTTCTGGCCTGGCGCCTGAACCGCCACAGCCGCCGGGTGGTGCAGCCCCTGGAGGTCCTCGCGGACCTCGCCCATCACCTCGCCGAGGGCCGGATCATCGATCCTCCCCGCACCGCCATCTCCGAGGTGGCGGACCTGGGGGCCTCCCTGCGGGTGGCATCCCTGGCCCTGGCGGAGCAGGCGCAGCTGGAGGCCCAGTTGCGCCTCGCCCAGCGGCGCGACCTGGTGGGGACCTTGGCGGCCGGGGTGGCCCACGACCTGGGCAACCTCCTCTCCGCCGTGGGGGCGAATCTGGAATTCGCCCAGGACCCGGCCCTTGCCCCCGCCAACCGGGAGAAGAGCCTCGCCAAGGCCTCCCTGGCCCTGCGCCGCAGCCTGGGGTTCCTCAAGGCGCTCCTCGCCGTGGGGCGGCCCCAGGAGGAATCCGATGACACCGGCCAGCGCCCCGTGGTGGACCTCGTGCGTGTGCTGCGGGATTCCGCCGAGCTCCTGGAACCCCTGCTGGGCTCCTTCGTCTCCCTGCGGCTGGACCTGCCCGCCCTCCCCCTCCCCGTCCAGGCCGACCCGATCCAACTGGAACAGGTGCTGCTGAACCTCTCGCTCAACGGGAGGGACGCCATGCCCAAGGGTGGCACCCTCACCCTATCGGCGGGGCGCACGCCCGAGGGCCGACCCTTCCTCGCCGTGCAGGACGAGGGCTCCGGCATCCCGGACCACCTGCGGGAGCAGCTCTTCACACCCTTCTTCACCACCAAAGGGCCCGGCAAGGGCACGGGGCTGGGCCTGGCCATGGTGCAGGGCATCGCCCGCACCCATGGCGCCCGCATCGAGGTGTCCAGCCGCATGGGCGAGGGGAGCCGCTTCACGCTGCTCTTCCCTGAGGATGATCCCGGGATTGTGGGGAGCCTCCCAGGGGCGTAGGGTGGAGCTCGCCCATCCGGAGGCCCCATGCTGCGCACCGTCCTGCCCTGCCTGCTCGTGTCCGGCCTCGCCGCCCAGGAGATGCCCAAGCCCACCCCCCATCACGAGGCCATGAAGGCCGCCGTGGGCACCTGGGATGCCGTCGTGACGATGCACGTCGGCCCCGGGAAGCCCCCCATGGAGTCCAAGGGCGTGGAGGTGAACCGCCTGCTCATGGGCGGGCTGTGGATGCAGAGCTCCTTCAGCTCGGACATGGGGGGTGTGCCCTTCGAGGGCAGCGGCCTCTTCGGTTACGACCCCGCCAAGGGCAAGCACGTGGGCACCTGGGTGGACTCCATGGTCATGAGCCAGGCCTTCCCGCAGGGCACCTGCAAGGACCACTGCAAGGAGGTCACGATGACCTTCATGGGCGTGGGCATGGACGGGAAGCCCTGCGCCTACAAGGAGGTCTCCACCCAGGTGGATGCGGACCACCGCACCATGGCGATGTACGTGAAGGGCAAGGACGGCAAGTACGCCCTCGAGATGGAGATCGCCTACACCCGCCGCAAGTAGGCCCTCACCGGCGGAAGTCCGCCGGCTTCAGCCCCCGCTTCTCCAGCCGCGAGATGAGCGTGCTTGGCGCCAGGTCCGCCAGGGCCGCGGCGCCGCCTGCACCCGTGACCTTGCCCTGGGTGGCCCGCATGAGGCTCATGAGGTAGTCCCGCTCCAGGCCCTCCCAGGTGGGCACCTTGGCCTTCCGCGAGCGGCCGCCGTCGGGCAGGGCGCCCTCCAGGTCCAGATCCCTGCCCGAGCTGAGGATCGCGGCGCGCTCCAGCACGTTGAAGAGCTCCCGCACGTTGCCGGGCCAGGCGTAGGCCTCCAGGCGCGCCAGGGCGGGCTTCGTGAGCCGCAGCCCCGGGCGCTTGTTGGCGCGGGCGAAGCGGTCGAGGAAGGTCTCCGCCAGGGCGCGCACATCCTCGGGCCGCTCCCGCAGGGGCGGCAGGTGGATGGGGAAGACGCCCAGACGGTAGTAGAGGTCGGCACGGAAGCGACCGGCCTCCACTTCGGCCTCGAGGTCCCGGTTCGTGGCGGCGATGAGGCGCACGTCCACCTTGCGCGGCTTCTCGCTGCCCACGGGGTCGATCTCGCCCTCCTGCAGCACGCGCAGGAGGCGCGGTTGCAGGTCCAGGGGCAGCTCCCCCACCTCGTCCAGGAAGAGGGTGCCGCCGTCCGCCAGCTCGAAGCGCCCCTTGCGGGCGGCGCTGGCCCCGGTGAAGGCGCCCTTCACGTGGCCGAAGAGCTCGCTCTCAATGAGCGTGGCGGGCAGGGCGCCGCAGTTGACCTTGATGAAGGGCTTTTCACGGCGGGGCGAGAGGTGGTGGAGGGTCTGGGCCACCTTTTCCTTGCCCGTGCCCGTCTCCCCCGTGAGGAGCACCGTGGCCGTGGTGGGGGCCACCTGGCGGAGCTTGTCCACCACGCCGCGCAACGCCGGGCTCTCGGCCCGCAGCGGCTCGGCCAGGAGCCCCTGCATCTGCTCGTCGCGCAGGAACTTCACCTCCGCCTGCAGGTGCTGCTCCCGGTGGGCCAGCTGCTGCAGGTGCTCCGCCTGCTTCAGGGCCAGGGCGAGGAGGCTGGCGAAGGTGCCCACGTGACGCACCACGCTCTCGGGGTATTGGCGGCACACGAGGGCATCCAACGTCATGATCCCGAAGATCTCCCCTTGGCTCCGGAGCGGGGCCACGAGGCAGCTGTGCCCCTCGGGGAAGTCGAGGATGCCGTGGAAGGTGTCCTCGCCGGGTTCATCTTCTTCATAGGCATGGGCTTGGCGGGCCTTCATGGCCACCACGAGTCTCGGATTGTCGTGAATCTTGATGCGGGTGCCCAGGAGGTCCGGCCTCGGGAAGGGGCCCGAGGCGTGCCGCACCACCAGGTCGTCCTCCTCCCTCAGAAGCACCGTCGCCAGGTCGAAGGGCACCAGCTCACCCAGGCGCTGGAAGGCCCGTCCCAGCATGGCTTCCGGGTCCCGGTCCAGGGTGAGGAGGTCGCCCACTTCATCCACCATCCGGGCCCCCGTGAGGGCCGATTCCAGCGGTTCGGGACGGTGGGGCATGGGGCACTCCGAAGGACCAGTCTCGGCATTTCGAGACCCCAGTCAACGACCGGTCGTGAATCCGGAAGACTCTGGGACTGAGTTGAATTCATATTTTGTTTTATTTCAATTTTTAAAACATTGGCATAAGCCTGGCGATAGGGAAGCAGCCGCCGAAGCGGACCCAGGAGATCCCCATGTCCTTCCCCCAGTCCAAGACCCACCAGAACCTCAAGGCCGCCTTCGCCGGGGAGAGCCAGGCCAACCGCCGCTACACCTGGATGGCCCAGGTGGCCGACAAGGAGGGCCTGCCCGAAGTGGCCTCCCTCTTCCGCCACAGCGCCGATGGCGAAACGGGCCACGCCCTCAAGCACCTCATGCTGCTGGCCGCCCAGGCCGGCGACCCCGCCACGGGCATGCCCCTGGGCGACTCCAAGACCAACCTCAAGAGCGCCGTGGCTGGTGAGACCTACGAGTACACCGACATGTACCCCGACTTCGCCCGCGTGGCCCGCGAGGAGGGCTTCACGGAGATCGCCGCCTGGTTCGAGACCCTGGCCAAGGTGGAGCGCTTCCACGCCGGTCGCTTCCAGGAGGCCCTCGACAAGCTGGAGTCCGGCGCCATGGCTCCCATGAGCCCCGAGATCGCCGCCAACCTGTAATCCCCCCTCCCACCTGAGGCACCTCCATGACCCTCGCCTTCGATCTCGATGCCGACCGCGCCCGCTACGCCGCGCGCCAGCCCTTCCTGGCCCAGCACTGGGCCATGGCCCTGGAACTGGCCCCGGGCGTGCGCTTCCAGCCCGAGACGGAGGCAAGCGTGGAGGATCAGGTGCGCGAGACCTTCTGGTCCGAGGGCAACGATCCGGCCCAGGCCTCCGCGGCGGAACTCGCCGAGATGCGGGCCTCTTTCGGGGCCCTGGCCCCGCGCCGCGAAGACGGGGGCGGGTCCATCGTGGCCACCCTCATGCTGGGGTTCCCCGATGAGACCCGCGAAGCGCGCATGGCCGCCCTCGCCCAGCTGCCGGAGCGCCTGCACCTCGTGCTGGACGACGGCCATGAAGTCACTCCCCAGGTGGATCGCGGCTACACCGGTGAATCCGAGCGGTTGCCCGCCGTGCTGGCGCTGCGCTACCTCGTCCCCACCGGGCGCCGCCCCGTGGCCCTGGTCTCCCTGGAGCCCGAGGTGCCCGGTTTCTTCTCCGGTCCGGCGGGCTGGTCCGCCTGGCTGCCCGAATCCCACTGAACCCAGGAGCCCCCATTGAGCCACGCCGTGATCGAGCACCTCAACGCCCAGCTGGCCACCGCCTGGGTGCTGTCCTTCAATGCCAAGCGCTACCACTGGACCGTCATCGGCCCCCATTTCCGGGACTATCACCTGCGCTTCGACGACCTCCACGGCGCCGTGGACGGCATGGTGGATGAACTCGCCGAGCGCATCCGCATGCTGGGCGGCACCCCCATCCACGCCCCCGCCCAGATGCAGCACCTCTCCCAGGTGAAACCCTCGGATCCAGCCGTGAAGCTGGACGCGAAGGCCATGCTGCTGGAGGCCCTCGCCGGAGAGGAGGTGGCCATCGCCTTCACCCACAAGGGCATCGATCTGGCCAATGAAGCCGGTGATCCCGGCACGGCGGACCTGCTGACGCGGTTCGTGCAGGTCCACCAGAAGGAGGCCTGGTTCCTGAAGGCCATGGTCGGATGACCTGGACCGATGCCTGGCGCAGGGCGGAGGTCACCCACCAGCGCGCCGCCGCCCGGGGCACCCAGCTCACGACGCTGCGCCTGCCCGATGACCTGCCCTTCCCCTTCGAACCCGGCCACGTGGTGGCTCTCAGATTGGAGACCCCCACGGGCCTGCATCGGCATCCCTACACGGTGTGCGGCAGCGACCCTACCACCCGGGAGCTCACCTTCCTCTACCGCGTGATCCCGGAGGGCCGCCTCACGCCCACCTTCGCGGCCCTCGCCCCCGCAGGGGCCGTGGAATTGTCCGGCCTCCACCACACCCCCATCCGCGAAGAAGTGGATCCAGAGGCCTCGGAGATCCTGGGCCTCGCCACCAGCTCAGGCCTGGGCCCGCTTTGGGGGTATGCGGCCGAGGCCCTCGCGCACGGGGAGACGCGCCCCATCCACCTCGTCGTAGGCGTGCGGGAGGCGGCGGACCTGCCCCTCCGGCGGGAGCTCGATGCCCTGGCGAGCGCCTACCCCACCTTCCGTTGGACGCCCGTGGTGAGCGGCTCCGAGCCCACCTGGGCGGGACTCCGGGGACGGATCACCGATCACCTGCCCGCCTTCCTGCCGAGGCCCGGGGCGACCCACCTCCACCTCGTGGGCAACATGGGCATGGTGAAGCTGATCGAGGCTGCCCTCCATGCGGCGGGACTCCCCGCCCGCCGCGTCACCAAGGAGGGGTTCTTCAACTGGAATGCGGAAGTCAAGACCGCCCACGTGGCCGAGCTGGCCGCGAGTCTCAGGAGCCCCTCATGAGTCCTGCCCCCTTCGCCGTCCTCGGCCTCGACCACGTGGTCTTCCGCGTGCGCGACCTGGCCCGGGTGGAGGCCTTCTACCGCGACGCCCTGGGCTGCGAGGTCGTGAAACGCCAGGACCACCTGGGCCTCGTGCACATCCGCGCCGGGCGCACCCTGGTGGACCTCTTTTCCATGGATGGGAAGCTGGGTCGCATGGGCGGCGCCGCTCCGGGGGCCGAGGGCCACAATGTCGCCCACATCTGCCTCCGGGTGGAGCCCTTCGACGCCGCCACGATCCAGGCCCGCATGGCCGCCCTGGGCGTGCCCTGCAGCGAGCCCTCCTCCAACTTCGGCGCCGAAGGCGAGGGCCCCTCCCTCTACCTCACGGATCCCGAAGGCAACACCGTGGAGCTCAAGGGACCTTCGGCCCCTTGAATTCCTGACCAACCCGGTAAACTATCCCCCCGTGCCCGGCGCCGAGCCGGGCCCCCCAAGGAGACGACCATGGCCCATGAAGCCAAGAACTACGATCACCTCAAGGGCGGCGCGCTCAAGGGCCTGTCCGATTCCCAGCTCGACCAGCACTTCACCCTCTACAAGGGCTACATCACCAAGCTGA
>DATFAX010000099.1:0-20782 GCA_035254125.1 Holophagaceae bacterium
GAGCAGGGCGCCGCCACTGCCGAAGGTGCCATCGCCCGTGATCTGGATGCCGCCGCCGGGGGCCGTCTGACCCGCGATGGTGAGGTTGGGGGGCACGGGGTAGATGCTGGAGTGGAGGACGATGGTGCCGCCCACGGAGAATACGATGGTGCGCGCCCCGGACTTGGTCATGGCGTCCCGCAGGGAGCACCTGGGGCCGTTGGGCCCGTTCCCTGGCACCGCACCGGGGTTCGTGCTGTCCTCCAGGGTGTTCACCGTGTACACCACGCCGCCCCGGCCCCCCGTGGCGCCGCACCCCATCCCCTCACACCCGGGGAAGGCCGCGGGAACCAGGCTCACGGCGCCGGACTCCTGCACGCTGATGCTGGCTGTGGCGCTTTTGCTCCCGTCGGCGGTACTCGTCGCCTTAAGGGTGTGGACGCCCGCTGAGGCGGGGGCCGAGTAGGTCGCTGTGGCGCCCGCCACCACGAGGGTTCCGACACTGCTGTTTCCGCCGGGGATGTCATCCACGGTCCAGACCACGCCTGAATCGGAGGTGTTGATCACCGAGGCCGAGAAGGCCTGGCTGCCCGAGAGGGGCACGGTGGCACCCGCCGGGGTGATGGAGACGGCGACGAAGGCCGTGACCTCGACGGTGGCGGAGCCGCTCTTGGAAGGGTTACTGCGCAAGCTGGCCTGGACCACGTGGGTGCCCGACGCATCCGGCGCCATGTAGGTGACGTTGGCTCCGGTTCCGAGGATGGTGCCGACGGCGGCATTCCCGCCCTCCACGCCATCCACGGTCCAGATGAGGTCCGGGGCATCCACGCCCGTGATCGTCGCCCGTACGGGCAGGCCGCTATTCACAGCGACGTTGGGGCTGGAGGGGGCGACCTGGACCACCACCGCGGATGAGGACGCCGCCGTGGCGGCAGCGCCGCCCCCACCTCCGCTGCAGGCGATCACTGAACAGGAGATGCCGATGGCAAGGATGCCGAGCAGCCGCGTCTGGATGCTTCCCGCCTGCATGCTGCCTCCTGCCATCTCCTGGTGGGTCCTGTCCCGGGTCCATCGGGCCACTGGTTACAATGCATTAGACCGAGACTGGCTTTATCTTGCACTTGCAAATTCAATTGGCGCTTTTTACCCAATTGATTTCAACAGGCATCCATCCTTCAATGGGATGATGAGGCCTATGGTCCACCCGAATGGGCCGATGACCATCCCGATGGATGCGTCAATTCTTGCCGCTTTTTTGCTAACACCTTGCCCCATCCACCTGGAGCCTTAAATTCCCTGATGCGGAGGCGTCTGATGAGTTCCCCGAAAGACCTGCGGTCTTCCGAGCGCATCCCCATCTCCACCCGCGTGAAGATGGTGAGCAAGGGGAAGGTCATCGCTTACGCCATCGGCTTGAACATCAGCATGGGGGGCGTGCTCGTCCATGCCGCCCAGACCCTCCCCGTCGGCAGCACCTGCCAGTTGGCCATCTACCCCTCCGGAACGGAAGGCGGCCGCAGGGTCATGGCCGAAGGCACCGTCATCCGCGCAGGTGAAGGTCAAATGGCCATCCGGTTCGCGCAGCCGCTCGCCCAGGAGTCCTACCAGGCCTTCGCCCAGGCCTCGGCCGCACCCGCCAGCACCTCCATCCTCCAGGCCTACCGGAACTACTTCCGCGTGAGCTTCGACCAGAACCTGGCGGACTGCGAGACCCTCCTCGGAGTGAGCAAGAAGACCTTCCGAACGGTCTTCTACACCACGTTCAGCACCTGCATCCCCCTGGCCATCCTCCCAGTTTGGCTCATTCGGGCCAGCATCCCCGCCGCGCCGAACCTCCTCAAGATCGCCCTCTGCTTCATTTATGCCGCCCTCTGGCTGATGATCCTCCAACCCGCCATGGACATGACCGTCTTCCGTTTCCTCCGGAAGCGTGAGGCGACGGCACCCAAGGCCTGAGGCTCCCATCTCCCCCCGGACCCCCCGGTGCCCCCGGGGGGTCCGTCGTTCTGCCTTCGGGGCTACCAGAGGTAATTTCATCACTTGCCTTCACCCACGTGCCTGCTTTTTACTTGCCGGCCCATGACATAGAACGGTATCGTTCAAGGCCGAAACCCTCGACCGTACGCCGCCGTCCACCCCGCGTCGCTCCGGAGCCATCCATGCCCAGCCCCGCCGATTTCCGCACGTCCCGCCCCAGCGCCCGAGCCTCCCGGGGCCGGCGCTTTGGCGCCGCCCTGGCCCTGGCCCTCGGCCTCACCGCCTGCACGGCGCCGGGCATGAAGCTGAACGTGAAACCCAGCGGCAACGGATCCACCACCGTCATCGATGGCATGAAGGTCTCCCTCAAGCCCCTCGACGGCCAGGCGCTCAGGGCCCAGGCCGGCAACCGGCTGGACGTCGCCAGCCTGGCTCCGCTCCTCAGCGAGAAGCTGCCGCCCTACAAGATCGGTCCCCAGGACGTCCTCCTGGTGACCGTGTGGGACCATCCGGAAATCACCCTGCCCCTTGGCCAGTACCGGCAGGACAACGCTTCCGGCATGTTGGTGGACGAGGAAGGCATGCTCTTCTTCCCCTACGTGGGCAAATTCAGCGTGAACGGCATGACGACCACCCAGGTGCGCGATGTCATCACCTCGAAGCTGTCCCGGGTGCTGCAGAACCCCCAGGTGGACGTGAAGGTGCTCGCCTACCGCTCCCAGAAGGTCTACGTGGGCGGAGAGGTGAAGAACCCCGCCGTCTATAACGTCACGGACGTGCCCTTCACCCTCGCCGAAGCCGTGAATCGCGCCGGTGGCTTCCTCCCCACCTCCGATGACAGCCACCTGGTCCTCACCCGTGGCTCCCAGAGCTGGACCCTGGATTTCCAGCAACTCGTGGGACAGGGCAACCGCATCGGCCAGATCCTCCTCAAGGACGGCGATTCCCTCCACGTCCCCAACAGCCAGGAACAGCCCGTCTACGCCCTGGGTGAGTTCGCGCGGCCCGGCACCCTGCCCATGATCCACGGCAACCTCTCGCTCGCCCAGGCCATCTCCAACGCCGGGGGCATCCTCGGCGCCAGCGCCGACGCCCGCTCCATCTACGTCATCCGCAAGGGAGCCGGCGCTGACGAGGTGCAGGTCTTCCACCTCGATGCCCGGAACCCCACCGGCATGATCCTCGCGGACCAGTTCGCCCTGAAGCCCCGGGACGTGGTCTACGTCGACGCGGGCACCCTCGTCCGCTTCAGCCGCGTCATGAGCCTGATCCTGCCCACCGTGTCCGCCGTCACCAGTACCGCTTTGACGGCCGCCGAAATCCATTACTACATCCCCAAGAAGGCGAACTGAGCCGCATGAGCGCCCACCTGCCCACCGATCCCCAGGTCCCCGCCCACCGCCCGGCCCCCGGCGCCCCCGAACCCCAGGAGATGGATCTAGTCGAATGGCTCGGGAACCTCTGGGACGGCCGGCGGACCATCGCCCTCGCCCTCGGGATCTCCATCGTCGTCGGCGGCATCTACACCTGGAAAGCCACGCCCGTTTACCAGGTGGAGGCCCTACTCCAGATCCAGACCAAGAAGGCGAGCGCTTCCGATCCCGCCCTCACCAAGATGGAGAGCTTCTTCTCGGAGCCCGTGGAAGCGCAGGCTGAGGTGGAGATCCTCCGCAGCGCCCTCGTGTTGGGCCGCACCGTGGATGCCCTGAAGCTGGATCTCTCCGCCAGCCCGAAGCTCCTCCCCGTCATCGGCGCGGCCCTCGTTCGCGGCAAGGCGGACGCCCCCCGGGCCGAGGTCGACCAGTTCGAGGTCCCCAGCCGGTACCGGGGCCAGAAATTCCGGCTCGAAGCCCTGGCGGATGGCTCCTTCCGGTGGGAGAGCCCTGAAGGCACCTTCCTGGAGCGGGGACGCCCCGGCGAGCTGCTGGCGGCCACCTACAAGGGCGAGACCCTCAGCCTCAAGATGAAATCCCTCCGGGGCAAGCCCGGCCAAGTCTTCATCCTCGTCCGGAAGCCCCTCCAGGACGCCATCAACGACCTCCGCCTCGCCCTCGACGTGGCGGAGCGCGGGAAGCTCACGAACGTCCTCGGCCTCACCTACAAGTCCTCGGATCCCGACCGCGCTGCCGCCGTGCTCAACGAGGTTGTGGATCAGTACGTGCGCCACAAGATCGAACGCAAGGGCGACGAGGCCGGTCGGGCCATGGCGCTGCTCCAGGAGAAGATGCCCATCCTGAAAGCCCAGGTGGAGGCTGCCGAGAACAAGCTCAACCAGTTCCGGACCGCCACCGGCTCCGTGGACCTCTCCCGCGAAGCCGACCTGTACCTCCAGCAGATCGCCTCCCTCAACGGGCAGTTGTCCAGCCTCCGCCAGAAGAAGGAGGAGCTGCTCCGCACCTACAAGGAATCTTCCGACGTGGTGGGGACGGTCAACCAGCAGATCGCCAAGCTCCAGGGCGAGGTGGCCACCATGGACGGGCGCATGCGCGTCCTCCCGAGGAACCAGCAGGAAGTCGTCCGCCTGTCCCGGGACGTTCAGGTGAGCACCGAGCTCTACACCGCCCTCCTCAACAACATCCAGCAGCTCCAGGTGGCCAGCGCCGCCGAGCTCGGCAATGTGGTGGTGGTGGACCGGGCCGCGGCCAACTACGACGCCATCGCCCCCAAGAAGTCTTCCCTCATGCTCCTCTTCGTGTTCCTGGGCGCCCTGACGGGAGCTGGCCTGGTGCTGTTGAAGCGCTCCCTGCGGCAAGGGCTTGAGGACCACCGCCTCATCGAGTCGAAGTTGGGCCTCCCCGTACTCGTGACCATCCCGCACAGTGCTGCCCAGGAGGATCATGCCCAGGCAATGGCCCAGGAGCAGGGCGGTGCCCATCTCCTGGCGGCCATGGATCCCAACGACCTGGCCATGGAGAGCCTCCGCAGCCTCCGCACCCTGCTGCACTTCTCCCTCAAGGACGCACGCAATGGCGTGATCATGGTGACGGGTCCCTCGCCCTTGATCGGCAAGTCCTTCATCAGCGCCAACCTCGCCATCGTGCTGGCCCAATCCGGCGCCAAGGTCCTCTTGGTGGATGCGGACCTCCGCCGCGGCAATCTCTACCAGTACTTCGGCCTCCAGAACCGCCTCGAGGGCCTCTCCGAGGTGCTTTCGGGCCGCATGGAATGGACCGAGGCCGTCCACCGCACGGACGTCAGCACCCTGAGCGTGATGAAGTCTGGCGTGATCCCCCCGAATCCCTCCGAACTCCTGATGAACCCCCGCCTCGCCACCTTCCTGGCCGAGGCGGGCAAGGCCTACGACTACATCCTCGTGGATGCGCCGCCCGTCCTCCCCGTCACCGATGCCACCCTCATCGGGTCCGTGACCGGCACCGTCCTCCTGGTGGCCCGCTTCGGGAAGAACACCCTGGACGAACTCCGCACGACCCAGCGGCGATTGGAGAACCACGGCATCCCCGTCCGGGGTTGCATCTTCAACGACATCGCCATGAGCGGGTTCGGAGCCAGTGCCAACTACAAGTACGCCTACCATTACGAATACAAGCACCAGTAAGCGGGAGACCCAGTGTCCGTCATGATCCAGGGCCTTCGCAGCCTGTGGAGGCGCCTGCCGATCGGGACCTCCAGCCGGGGGGTGCTGAAGGCGGCCCTCACCATCGGGTTCCTCACGGCCCTCGTCAAGGTCTCTTCGGTCGTGAAGGAGTCCTTCGTGGCCGCCTCTTTCGGCACTTCGGATGCCTACGATGCCTTCGTCGTGGCCTCCTTGGCGCCGACCATGGTGGTGAGCCTGATCTCTAATTCCCTGAACGCGGCCCTGATCCCCACCTACATCCGGGTCCGGGATGGTGAAGGGCAGCCTTCGGCGGACCGGCTCTACTCCTCGGTTCTCACGCTCAACCTCACCCTGCTCACGGGCCTCGCCCTGCTCATCGCCGGCACCACCCGCCTCTGGCTGCCCTTCCTCGCCTCGGGCTTCTCGCCCTCCAAGATGGCCCTGGCCACCCAGCTGGTCTACTGGTCCATGCCCCTGGTCATCGCCTCGGGCCTCGCCACCACCTGGGGATCCGTCCTGAATGCCCAGGAGCGCTTCGGCCTCGTGGCCCTCGCCCCCGCCTTCCAGCCCGTGGCCATCCTGCTGGCCCTGGCCCTGCTGAGCCGTTTCTGGGGCGTGGGTGCCCTCATCATGGGGACCCTGGTGGGCGGCGGCCTGGAAGCGGGGGTCATCGGCTTCAACCTCCTCAGCCGCGGGCACTCCGTCTGGCCCCGGTGGCATGGCATGACCGAACATGTCCGGAAGGTGGCGGGCCAGTACGGGGCCACCATCGGCGGCGCCTTCCTCATCACGTCCATGGGGCTCGTGGACCAGGGCATGGCCTCCATGCTGGGGCCCGGCAGCAACAGCGCCCTCAGTTACGGGATGAAGATCCCCACGGCCTTCGCGGGCCTGGCCATGACCGCCCTCGGCACCGCCGTGCTGCCCCGCTTCTCCCGCTTCGCCAGCGAGGAGAACTGGCCGGAGTTCAAGGCCACCCTGGGACGTTACGTGCTCCTCGTGGGTGCCCTCAGCATCCTGCTGGCCATCATCCTCGCCAAGGGGTCCATGATCATGACCCAGGTGCTCTATGAGCGGGGGCGGTTCTCGGCGGAAGATACCCGGATCGTGTCCCAGGTCCAGATGTGGTACTTGCTCCGCCTGCCCATCCCCATCACGGCCACCCTCGTGGTCCGGGCGCTCAACGCGCTCCGGGCCAACCAAGTGCTCGCGGTGGTTTCCATCCTCCAGGCGGTGCTCAATGCCGCCCTGGACTGGGTGCTCATGCACCGCATGGGCGCGCCCGGCATCGCCGCGGCCTCCCTGGGGGTGTCCCTGGTCGCGTTCACCTGCGTGTCCACAACCCTGTGGTGGATGCTGAACCGCAAGTGCCGGGAGGTCGCCGACCGTGGATGAGCCCCGGATGCCGATCGCCGTGCAGGGCGCGAGGTTCCCGGCGCCCGCCCCCGAACCGCCCGCCCGCCGCGGCCTCAGCCGCTTCGAATTCCGGGGGGTCTGGTCCATCATCACGTGGGTTGCCATGGCCACCATCGCCACGGTGCCCTTCACCAACGTCTTCCTGCCCGGCACCAACAAACAGTACTCGGTCATGAGCGTCCTCTGGCTGCTGCTGCTGCTCTGCTTCTTCCTCGTGCCGAGCTTCCTCGAGCGGGGATGGTCGGCCATCCTCGCCTGGATGGCGGTGCTCTTCGCCATCCGGTACGTGTATGGCTGGCTCCTATCCCAATTTCCCGAGTTCATGGCCGACAGCACCCGGAACATGATCCGCCCGCTCCTGTGGGCCTGGATCCTGTCGGGGGTGATGCGCGATGCCAAATTCAGGAGATGGGGCGTCAACATCTTCGTGGCCACATGTACCTTCGGGGCCATCCTCCACATGTCGGGCATCGGCACGGGGCCTGAATTCGGTTCCCTGGGCATGGAACGGGTCTCGGCCTTCCAGCTCAATGCGAACGTCATCGCGGTGATCTACGCCACCGGCTTCGTCATGTGCGTGGCCCGCGTGATCCAGCCGCGCACCGGATACGGCATCACAATCCGGGCCCTCTTCGTCCTGGCTGGACTCGCCTGCCTGGGCGGCCTCAAGCTGGCGGGATCGCGAAGCGCGGGCATCTTCGTCGTGATCGGATCCATGACCCTCCTCGCCCTGGAGATGCGCAGGGCGCGGTGGTCCTTCCCGGCCATCCTCGCCGTGGCGAGCGTGGTGGGGGGTCTCTGGTTCGTGACGGCGCAGCAGACCGTGATCTCCGAGCGGTTGTCCCACATTCGAGAATCCGGGATCAAGAACGAGGACCGCGCCCGGATGGCGCCCGTGCTCCTGGACCAGTTCACCCGGAGCCCCATCGTCGGGCTCGGTCCGGAGAACTACCGCATCGAGCTAGGGAACCGCTCCGGCACGGGCGATCCGGGCATCGGCATCGTCGCCCACAATCAGTTGCTCATGTTCGCCGTGGAAATGGGTCTCTGCGGCCTCATCCCCTTCCTCTCCAGTTGCTTCCTCCTGCTGCATCACGCGTGGAAGACCTGGGAATTCGAAGGGGGCCTGCCCATCGCCCTGGCCCTGCCCTGCATCGTGACCGCCTGGGTCACCAGCAATGTGGCCTTCCATTGGCATTTCCACTTCATCGTGGCCTATGTGGCGGCAAGCTACGGGGCCATGAGGCATGAAGCCTGGCTGCAGGCGGCAGGCCCTGTTCCCTCGGAGGCGAGATGATCGTCGGACTCAGCGCCTGGATGGGGAATTCGCGCCCCAACTGGCTGGAGGAATTCAAGCGGGCCTGTAGCCAGCTGGGCTGGGAAGCCCGGGTCGTGGAGATCGGTCGCGACGATTGGGAGCGTTCCCTGACGGGCGTGGACATGTTCGTGTGGCGACCCGCCATGGGTGACCCCAGCGAAATGGCCGAAATCCGCACGAAGCTGCCGCTCATGGAGGCCATGGGCATCGCCTGCTTCCCCAACTCCCTGATGCTCTGGCTCTACGACGACAAGATCCGGGAGACCTTCTTCCTGCGCCGCCATGGCCACCCCATGCCAGGCACTTTCGTAAGCTTCGATGAACCCGCGGCCCGTGCCTACGCCGAACAAGCCACCTACCCTCTCATCGCCAAGACCCACGCCGGCGCCTCGGCCAGCGGAGTGGTGAAGCTCGATCGCAAAGAGGAGGCTCTGAAGCTCCTCAAGGGCGTGTTCCGGGAGCAGTCCATTCTCGACA
The DNA here is from genome assembly GCA_035254125.1 of Holophagaceae bacterium. Classification (GTDB taxonomy): domain Bacteria; phylum Acidobacteriota; class Holophagae; order Holophagales; family Holophagaceae; genus JAFDVN01. Next base: position 8,724 of record DATFAX010000099.1, read on the forward strand.
AGGCCCTCGTGAAGTACTGGTTCCAGCCCCGCCTGGCCAAGGGGAACTTCCTGCTCGAACGTTATTTCCGATTCCGGGACTACTGCCCCCGCTACGCCTACTTCCAGGAGTTCATCACCACGGACGCCGACTGGCGGATCACCACCATGGGCAGGGATCTGGTCTCCGTCTTCGTCCGCCGGAACCGGGCGCACGACTTCCGCGCCTCCGGAAGTGGCATCTGGGAGAAGCTGGAACTGGCGGACCTCCCCGCGGAGGCTTGCGACCTCGCTCTGGAGATCAGCAACCGCCATGGGTTCACGGCCATGGCCTATGACTTCATGAAGGGCCCCCGGGGCTGGGTCATCGGGGAGATCTCCATGACCTTCATCCTCAATGACGTCTACACCACCACCCTCTTCCGGAAGACCGCCTCGGGCTATGAGAAGGCCGCCCCCATCCCCATCGGGGTGATGCACCTCAACGCCCTGAAGGACGCCATGGACCGCGCGGTCCAGTTCCCACGCTGGCCCATGTCCTGAAAAAAGGGGGCCTCGCGGCCCCCTTCCCTGGTGCGGGAACGGCTCAGCGCGCGACGGAGGGCAGGGCCTCGATGAGGGCCTGGGCGACCACGGCCTGCTTCTCCGCGGTGAGCTCGGGCCAGATGGGGAGGCTGATCACTTCGGTCGCGAGCTGCTCCGTGACGGGGAGAACCACGTCCTTGTGGCTCTCCTCGTAGAGCTTCAGTTTGTGGCAGGGCACAGGGTAGTAGATCATCGCGCCGATGCCCTGCTCGGCCAGCTTGGCCTGGAGGGCGTCACGGTCCACGCCGATCACCCGCAGGGTGTACTGGTGGAACACATGGCCGGGGACCACCTCGGGGGTCACGATGCGGTCCTGCCCCTTGAAGAGGTCGTTGTAGCGCTGGGCCACGGCGCGGCGGGCCTGATTCCAGGAATCGATATGGGGCAGCTTCACCCGCAAGATGGCGGCCTGCATCTCGTCCAGGCGGGAGTTGTAGCCCACGCACTCGTTGTAGTAGCGGCGGCGGCTGCCATGCACGCGCAGCATCCGCATCGTGTCAGCGAGGGCATCGTCGTTGGTGGTCATCAGACCCGCGTCGCCATAGGCCCCGAGGTTCTTGGTGGGGAAGAAGCTGAAGCAGCCGATCTCGCCCGTAATGCCCGTTTGCGTTCCCTTCCAGTCCGCGCCGAAGCTCTGGGCGCAGTCCTCCACCACCTTGAGGCCATGCTTCTTCGCGATGGCCATGAGGCCGTCCAGGTCCACGGGGCGGCCGAAGAGGTGCACGGGGATGATGGCCTTGGTGCGGGGGGTGATGGCCGCCTCGATCTTGGCGAGGTCCAGGTTCATGGAGCCGGCCTCGATGTCCACGAACACCGGGGTGGCACCCACGTGGCTGATGGATTCGGCCGTGGCGAAGAAGGTGAAGGAGGAGGTGATCACTTCGTCCCCGGGGCCGATCTCCAAAGCGCGCAGGGCGATGTAGAGGGCGTCGGTGCCACTGTTGCATCCGATGGCGTGCTTCACGCCGAGCTTGGCGGCCAATTCCTTCTCGAGGGTCTGCTCCTCGGGGCCCAGGATGAAGGAGGTGCTCTTCAGCACCTTCTCCAAGGCAGCCGTGAGTTCGGGCCACAGGGCCTCCACCTGGGGCTTGAGATCAAGGATCGGGATCTGGGTCTGAACGCTCATGGGAGTTCCCTATGCCTCGCAGACGACGCCGTCCGCCAACACCAACCTTTTAAGGTAGCGGTTAACCCCCGGAACCGCATCACCGGAGGCCGTTCGGGGCGCGGCGCCACGCCCTCCGGAGACCCCCGACCTTGGCGCCCTCCTTGCCTGGATCCCCCAGCCCTGCCGCACCTTTGACGCCCGCGTTCCGGAACCTGAACCTCGCTACGCGAAAGCCGTCCGGCCGCCAAAGCGGTTCTATTCTTTTTACTATTCCATTCCCAGCCGGACGCCCTACCATTGAGTTTACCCTCCCCCGGTCCCCAAGCTCTTGGCCCGCGGGCCACCACTATGAAAAACGAGTTCGGCCCCCTCCCTGTGCTCCTCCGAACGCCCCACGTCCGCCAGGCCGTGAAGCTGGTTATTGACGCCGCCCTGGCGGCGCTGGCGTGGGTGGTGGCCAGCGCCCTCATGGGCGGGGATCCCCCCCACTCCAGTGGGGCCCTCGTCTGGACGGCCGTCGCCCTGGGGGTGAACCTCCTGTTCGGCTACACGCGGATCCACTACCGCACCCTCGGGCAGCAGGATTCCCTGCGCATCCTGGCGGGGACGCTGGTGCTGCTGGTGGGGGTCCTCGGGATCCATCCTCTGGAGCCCATGCTCGGGATCCCCCACGTCCCCCTCAGCATCGCCACCGCGGCCTCCCTCCTCACGGGTTCCATGTGGGTGGTGATCCGCGTGGGGATCATGGTCGTCTACGAACGTCAGGCCGACGGACCCGGCCGCTCGGACCACCCCAAGGGGAGCGCCCTTCGCACCCTCATCGTCGGCGCCGGGCGCGCCGGCCTCCTCGTGGCCCAGGAACTGCGCCGCCACCCGGAGCTGGGCTGCACCGTCGTCGGATTCTCGGACGATGCGCTGGAGAAGCAGGGCGTCCGCATTCAGGGCATCCCGGTGCTGGGCCACACCCAGGTCATCCCCGCCATCATCCACGAACACCAGATCGAGCAGGTGGTGCTGGCCATCCCCAGCGCCTCCGGCCCTGTGATCCGTTCCATGACGGAGGCCGTGCAGAAGACCGGCGTCCGTCTCCGCACGGTGCCTGGGATCTTCAACCTCCTGGGCAACCAGAGCTGGAAGCCGGAGCTGCGCGACGTCAGCATTGAGGACCTCCTCCGCCGCGAGCCCGTGAAGCTGGACCTGAGCAGCCTCCAGCAGGCCCTGCAGGATGCCGTGGTGCTCATCACCGGCGCCGGCGGCTCCATCGGCTCCGAGCTCGTGCGCCAGGTCTGCGTGTTCCGCCCCGCCAAGGTGGTCCTCCTGGGTCGGGGTGAGAACAGCCTCTGGGAGATCCAGCGGGAGATCCGCCGGGCCTTCCCCGATCAGGTGCTGGAGCTGGAGCTCTGCGACATCCGGAACACCACCCGCCTCAACAACGCCTTCCAGACCTGGCGTCCCCAGATCGTGTTGCACGCCGCGGCCCATAAGCACGTGCCCTTCCTGGAGCTCTACCCGGAAGAGGGCATCGAGAACAACAGCATCGGCACGGGCAACGTGGTGAGCGCGGCCGTGGCCCATGGCACCCGCATCTTCGTGAACATCAGCACCGACAAGGCCGTGAACCCCACCAACGTGCTGGGCGCCACCAAGCGCATCGCCGAGCTGCTCGTGTGCCAGGCCGCCCGCCGGGCCGGGGATCACACCAAATTCGTGAGCGTGCGCTTCGGAAACGTGCTCGGCTCCCGGGGCAGCGTGATCCCCCTCTTCAAGGAACAGATCCGCGAGGGCGGACCCATCACCGTCACCCACCCGGAGATGACCCGCTACTTCATGACCATCCCCGAGGCGGCCCAGCTGGTGCTCCAGGCGGGCGTCCTGGGCGACACCGGGAAGGTGTACCTGCTGGACATGGGCGAACCCGTGCGCATCGTGGACCTCGCCAAGGACATGGCCCGCCTCTCCGGCTTCACCCCCGGCGTGGACATCGAGATCAAGTTCACCGGCATCCGCCCCGGCGAGAAGCTCTACGAGGAACTCTTCACGGACCAGGAGGACCGGGAGACCCACGTCCACCCCAAGGTCTTCGAGAGCGGCCAGGAGCCCATGGACGAGGAGCTGCTCCGACGCGGCCTGGATTCCCTCCAGCGGGCCGTGCACCTGCCCAGCGGCACCCGTCAGCGGGAGTTCCTGCGCTGGCTCCAGGAGCTGGTGCCCACCTACCAGCCCTCCCCCGTGGGCCTGGGCATCTACGCCACCCTGGACGCCCCCATCCCCAAGGATGTGGCCACCTCCGTGCAGTGACCCCCGGCGCGGCCCGGCTCCGCTAAGCTGGCCGAATGGGCGTCTGCGACGAAGGCCACCTGATGGATGTGAATGAGGCGCTGCGGCGGCTCGCGGAGGCGATCCCCATCCCGGGATTGCCCGCCTTCATGGCGGACCGGGACGACCCGGCCCTGGACCGCAGCGCCATGGACGGCGTGGCCCTGCGCGCCGTGGAAGGCACCGGCGCCCGGCGCCTCCTGGGCACCCTCTACGCCGGGGACGATCCCGCGCTGTTCCAGGTAGGCCATGGAGAAGCCGTGGCCATCATGACCGGGGCCTGCCTCCCCCCGGGCGCCGATGCCGTGGTCCCCGTGGAGCGCCTCGAGCGCCAGGGCGAGGTCGTCGTGCCCCTGGAAGCCCCCAAGCCCGGCGACCATGTGCGCCGCCAAGGGGAGCAGGCCCGGGCCGGGGACCGGCTCCTGGAGGCGGGTCGCCCCTGGAGCGCCCCCCGCGCCGCCCTCGCCGCCCAGATCGGCCGCGAGCTGCCCCTGCCCCGCCGCCCCGTGGTGGGCATCGCGCCCACCGGGGACGAACTGGTGGCCGATCCATCCCCCTGGCAGATCCGCGACTCCAATGGCCCCATGCTGGAGGCCCTGGCCTTCCGCCTGGGCGCCGAGGTGCGTCGCCTGCCCCGCCTGGAGGATGAAGCCGGCGCCCTGGAACGGGCCCTGCGGAACCTGCAGGGCGTGGACATCCTCCTCACCAGCGGCGGGGTGAGCATGGGCGAGAAGGACCTCCTGCCGGGCGTGTTGACCTCCCTGGGCGCCGACCTCCTCTTCCACCGCATCCGCCTCAAGCCCGGCAAGCCCATGCTGGCCGCGCGCCTGGGGGGCCTCACGATCCTCGGCCTGCCCGGCAATCCCGTGAGCGCCTACCTCAACGCCCTGCTCTTCCTCCCCGTGGCCCTGGCCCGCCTCCAGGGTGCCGAGCCCCTGGACCCCTGGAAGGAAGGCGAACTCACCGAAGCCGTGGCCAACAAGGGCGATCGGCCCCTGCTCCATCCCTGCCGGCTCCAGGAGGGGCGCCTCTCGCCCCTGCCCAGCCAGGGCAGCGCCGACCTCGTGCGCCTCGCCCAGGCCGATGCCTGCGCCTGGATCGCCCCCGGCGGCACCCCGGCCGGAAAGACGCGATACTTGCTGCTGCCATGAGCGAACCCCACGCCCTCCCCACCCCCGCCGAAGACGCCGCCATCACGCCGATCATGGCGCACCCGCTCCAGCGGCAGGTGCTCGTGTGCACGTCGAAGAGCTGCGCCGCCAACGGCAGTGAGGCCGTGCTCGAGGCCTTCAAGCAGCACCTCTCCGACGCCCACCTGCTCTACAACAAGCGCGACCGCGAAGCCCCCATCCAATGCGTGAACTGCGGCTCCGTGGGCTTCTGCGCCATCGGCCCCGCCGTCATCGTCTACCCCGATGGCATCTGGTACGCCCACGTCACCCCCGAGGACGTGCCGGAGATCGTGCAGTCCCACTTCGTCGAAGGCAGGCCCGTGGAGCGGCTCGTGCGGAAGCGCTGGCCCGAGCGGGGGTGATCCCATGCCGGCGGAGGATGGAACCTTGGGAAGGCCCCGATCCTGACCGGCCGATCGAAGCGGGATCGTGAAGCCCTGATCCATCGAATCCAGGCGAGCAATCCTCCGGGCGGTTTCAAGGACATCCACCCAGCCTGGTATTGGGTGTACCTGTTCGGGTCGATGACGCTATCCCTGTACCTGGGGTTCCTGCTCGGAAATCTTCCCCTCCTCCGGCACGCGGATCCCCAGGGGCTGTTCTTCATCCCGTTCGGACTTCTCCTCGCGCTCGGGCTCCTTCTGCTCAAGCGCGCATCCGGGCGCCTGAACAATCCGAGCTGAAGGGGGTGGCCCGCCGCTCGCCTGGCCTACCCTATCAATCCATCCGCCCGGAACGAAAAGGAGGACCCCCACCCAAAAAGTCAGCGCCGACCCTGATCGCGGGCCGGCGCCGGTCTTCGGGTCGGGCTGCTTCCTATCCGGGAGGTGCGCGCTCCTTGGGATGGTCCTCGATCATCAGGACCCCCAGACGTCGAAGGGCTGCCGGACGAGCACGGGCTCTTCCTTGCTCTCCTGCACGATGACTTCGCTGCCGTCGTCGAGGATGAGCACGGGGCGGTCCTCCATGCGCACGTCCACGATCATGCGGTTCAGGTAGCGGGTGCGCGGGTCGCGGTGCCAGGGGATGCCCGCTGGATACGACTCGCGGTAGGCCTCCACCAGCGGCTCCAGGCCCTGACAGAGGAAGGCGAGGTCCTTGCGGAAGGCCTCGAAGAAACCCTCGGGCCGGTGGTCGGGCAGGTCCGCGGCGCGCAGGAAGGAGGCGGGGCCCTGGGTCATCACGAACTCGCGCCCGCCGTTCACCCAGTCGCCTCCCGGCAGCCAGGGGCTCCACTTCATGCCGCCCGTGGCCTGCAGCGTGGCGCGGGAGATGAGGGCCGCCGTCTCCCGGCGCTCGCCGAGGTACAGGAAGACGCCCATGTAGGGCTCGTCCACGGCGTTGCCCACGAAATCCACGCGACGCTGCGGGTCATCGTGGAAGATCACCGCCCGCAGGGGCAGCCGGCTGAAGCAGTCCGCCACGGTCTGCTGGGCGGCGTCGGGCCGCTGCTCCACGCGGCGGCGCAGCAGCTGCACCCGGGCCTCGAAGGCCTCCTGCAGGGTGGCCAGGCAGATCACCCCATCGGGGATGCCCAGCTGGTTGTACGGCAGGGCATGTTCGTGCCAGTCGCGGGCCATGGCCGGCATCACCTGCCGGAAGAGGATGAGGGCGGGATCCCAATCCCAATGCAGGTGGGGATCGTACCCCAGCTCGCGGCACACCTCGAACCAGGCGCGATCCGGGCTGGTCATCCCGATCTCGTAGGCGAGGCGCCCATCCAGGAAGAGCTTCAGCTCCGGATCATCCTCCCGGGCGGCGCTGTAGGTGAGCGCCAGCTCATGGCGGCCCAGGGTCGCGAGGGCCGTCTCCAGGTAGGGGTGATCCTCTGAGTCCAGGAGCTTCAATGGCTCCTTCAGTACCCATCCGTCCGTGGTCATGCGCCACCTCACAGGAACTTGAACCCAGGGTGCGCCGGTCATGGGGCCTGTCAACGGAAACGTGGCACAACGATCTGGACAGGAAATTCCCGACACCACCCAGAAGTCCAAGGAAGTGTCAGCCTGCCGCCATCAAGGCATGGCGGTGAGTTCGATGCCCTTGAAGTAGTGCTTGAGGATGGCGTCGTAGGTGGCCCCCTCCAGGGCCATGCCATAGGCCCCGGTCTGGCACATGCCGACGCCGTGGCCCCAGCCGCGACCCCAGAATACGAAGCGACGCTTCGGCGCCTCCCCCAGGGCCGTGAAGGCGAAAACGTTGTCCTTGAGGCCCAGCAGGTTGCGGATGCGCATGCCCGTGAAGCGGTGGGGACGGCTGCCGCCATCGAGGATCACCAGCTCCGTGACGCGGCCCTGGTCGTTCTGCGTGGGCAGGATGCCCTTGATGCGTTCGATGCCCGTGCGGTCCTTCAGCTTCTGCAGCAGGTCCGCTTCGCTCAGCTCCACGCGCCAGTGGGCCGTGGGGTTGTAGCGATCCAGGGCGGCGCCATCGGGATCCAGGCGGCGCACGAGCACCTGGGCCCCTTCGCCATTGCCCAGCCACTTCAGGCGATCGCCGACCTGGGCCTCGGTGCGGCCCACGAGGCGCAGGGCCCCGCCCGGCAGCTCCTCGGCGACCACCACCTTGGGTGCGATGGGGAAGGGCTCAGGGCCACCCTTCTTGCGGCGCACCTGGCCATCCATGAGCAGGGTGCCTTCGCCCCACTCCAGGGGCTCCAGTTCCTGCCACAGCCTCGCGAGCACCGTGAGGGCGTGCTGCCGCGTGGGCTCACCGCCCTGGGCCAGGGGGCCCGTGATGCCCCGGCGCACGAGGAAGGTGGCGAGGCTGCGGTCGGGCTCCGCCAGCGCCCCCACGCCGAAGTACGCCGCATCCTGGGACCGCTCCTGCTTGGCCGCGATGGCGGCGAAGCCCAGGGCCCGGGCGAGGCTCAGGAGCAGGGGGCCCTTCAGGGCCTCGCTCTCCTTCAGCCCCACACGACGCTGCAGGGCCTTCAGCAGGGGCAGGAACTCCACGGCCGTGGCGGGCAGGCGCAACGCGTCGGCGCAGAGCCAGGCCACGGGGAAACCCTCGAGGCTCGCCAGCCTCACGAGCTCGGTGTTGAGCCAGGGCTGGTCGGGTTCGCCGCACACGGGCTGGCCGCTCTCCAGGCTCCGGGTGAGGGGCTTCTCGGCGTAGCAACTGGCCGCGGCGAGATAGCCCTGGTCGCCGCCGAAGACGTAGGCATTGTCCACGGTGTGGCCGCCGCAGTTGGCCATGAAGAGGGCCTGGATGGGCCGCCCGTTGAAGGTGGCCACCTGGCCGGAAGTCTCCTGCACGGCGCGGTCCGTGAGGCTCTGCTCCCCGTCGCGGCCGCCGTAGACCTGATCGGACACCGTATCCAGGAGGTCGAAGCCCTCCTTGGCGCGTTTGCCCAGGTTGGCGAAGGCATAGGTGCGGGCGGCCACGGCCTGGGCCTTGAGGGCCTCCAGGGCCGGGAACTCCCAGGCCCCCATCTCCTTGGGCACGACGCCCCGCAGGTAGGTCTCCAGGTCCACTTGGCTCACCACCGTGAGCCGGCCCTGGGCGTTGGGGAAGATCTCGATGAAGCCCCGATAGCGGCCCTTACCCTCCACCTTGGTGAGCTCCCGGGCCGGCCGGAATCGCACGCCATCGCCGGGCAGGGGCCGCCGCTCAAAGGTCTCCGTCACAGCGTAGAGGGCGCGCCCCTTCTTCCCCTTCACGGGGCGAGTCTCACTGGCCACCCACAGTTCTTCGAAGCCGCTGTCCTCCAGCTTCTTCAGAATCGGGTCCGCCTCATCCACCCGCGTGAAGCGACCGGTGAGCACGCGCCAGGTGTCGCCGTCGGACACCCGGGTCCGCTCGGGAGCCTCACCCAGCTCCTTCAATCGCTTCATGAGCAGGTCGGCGTCCTTGAGGATGAGGGGCGGCCCCACCTGGATGCGGTACTCGGTGGCGCTCTCCACCTCGCCCTTGGCGTCCCACCACACGCGCAGCTTCTCGCCGTCCCGGAGCCTCATGAGGGGCCGGCCCTGACGGCTCAGCACCTGGCCGCCCCCCTCCATGGAGACGATCCACTCGGTGGCCGAGACATCGATGCCCACCCGGATCTGGGGCCCCTGGGCGGCCAGGGGCGCCGCGGCGGCGAGGAGGCAGACGAGGACGGGCAGCGCGGGGCGGATCATCCCTGCAGGGTATCAGCCAGCCGCGCCAGCAGACCCCACCTTCGCCCCCGGAGCGCCTCCTCCGAAAGCAGTTCCCCCTCGGGGCCGAGACGGTGGAGCAGCAGCGCCACCACGCAACCGTCCGAGGGGCGGACGCAGAGCAGGGGCCCCGTGTAACCCGTATGGAACCACCAGTCCGTGACCTCCCCGGGCGCGCCCTGCAGGGGCGGCGCGGAATCCGGAGCCTCGGGGCCATCTTCGGCCACCACGTGCACCCCGCCCAGCCCTTCGGGAATGGACCGAAGCAGTTCCGCATAGCGCCCCGGACCCCGCTGGGCGTTGAGCAGGCCCAGGCCCCAGACCTGCCCCTCGGCCGTCTTCGCCGTGGGCACGGCCATGCGCCGGGGCCAGCCCGCGCCGACCCAGGTCCGGAGGGCCCCTTCGAACTGCGGGGCCGTGGCCGCGAAGCCGGCATGGCCCCGCATGCCCGCCCGCGCGTTGGCGTCGTGGGGTTCACCCCGGCGGGGTTCTGGAAAGGGGCGGTCCGTGGCCGCGGCCCAGGCTTCGCGATCCCGCCCGGGCGGAAGATCCACGGGGGCAGGATCCCAGGGCCAGGGCGAGAGGCCCGAGGACGCCGCCCCCAGGTGGCGCCAGGCAAGGCCCAGCTCCGCCGCCAGCAGCTCCGCCAGCAGCCGGTAGCCCAGATCCGAATAGGTGCTCTCGCCCCCGCGGGCGCCGCGCAGGAGCGGATCCTCCCCCACGGGCCGCCGCAGCTGCGCCGCCACCGGCTCCCCCGTGAAGGGGCGCCAGGGCGGCAGCCCCGAGCTGTGGCTCAGGAGTTGCCGCACCGTCAGGGGTTCCGAGCGGTCGGGGAAGCCCAGCGCCCACCGGCGGTCGGCGTCGAGGTCCAGGAAGGCCAGCGCCAGGGGCGCCGTCACCAGCGGCTTGGCCAGGGAGGCCAGGTCGTAGGGGCGCATCAGCGCTTGGGATAGGCCGGCACGGGCGGCAGCGCGGGCGTGGGATGCGCCTGGAGCTGCTTGAGGAGGGTGTCGATGCCCACCTCCAGCTGGCGATCGCGGCCCGCGAGCAGCGACTCGGGATCGTTGTCCACATCCATGTCCGGCACGGCGCCACGGTTCTCCACCCACCACTGGCCCTCGGCGCCGTAGAAGGCGTTGTTGCTCTGCTCCACGGTGCCGCCATCCAGCGTGAACTGGGTGTTGATGATGCCCACGAGGCCGCCCCACGAGGGCTTGCCCACGATGGTGCCCAGGTTGCGGGCCTTCACGTGGGCGAGGAAGGCCTCGCCGTCGCTGCCGTTGGCCTCGTTGCTGAGGAAGAGGTAGCGGCGGTCGGAGGCGGTGCCCGGGTAGCGGAAGGGGCTCATGCCGCGCAGCACGTTGAAGCCCACCTGCTGGCGCTCCAGCTTGTCGATCATGAAGAACTCCGTCCAGCCGCCGCCGTTGCCGCGCACGTCCACCACAAGGCCCTTGCGGTAGCGGTAGGCGCGCCAGAACTTGTCGAACTGGCCGATGTTCTGGTCGCCCATGGCGGAGATGTGCATGTAGCCCAGCTCGCCCTTGGAACCCTTCTCCACGGCGTCGGCGTTGCCCGCCACCCACCGCTCGTAGCGGAGCTGGAAGTCGTTGCCCACGGGCTCCACCTCCACGGTGCGCGCTCCCTCGGGGGAGGGTTTGCCGTTCACCGTGAGCGTCACCTTCTGGCCGCGCACCACCTGGAGCAGGCGCGCGAGGTTGTCGCCGGGCTTCACGGCCTGGCCGTCCACGGCCAACAGGTACTCGCCCTCCCGGACCTTCTGATGGAGGGGGCCCTTGAGGTCCAGGGCGAAGCGGGTGGGCCCATAGATCTTGTTGAAGCGCAGGCCGCCGTTGGCGGGCGCGAGGTCCGCGCCCAGGAGGCCCGTGAAGCGGGGGATGGGCGTGGGCGTGACGCCCGTGCCGAAGTCGCCGCCGGACACGTAGGTGTGGCTCACGCAGAGCTCACCCACCATCTGGGAGAGGAGCCAGTTCAGGTCGGCCCGGGTGGTCATCTCCGGCAGCCAGGCCTTGAACTTGGCGCCCAGGGCATCCCAATCCTGGCCGTTCATGCCGGCGTCGTAGAAGAAATCCCGGTACCAGCGCCAGGTGTCGTTGAAGATCTGGGCCCACTCGGCCTTGGGATCCACCACGCAGGACATGCGCTCCAGATCCAGGCGGGCGCCCAGGCCCTTGGACGCCGCGGCCTGGGCCACGGGGCCCACGTGGAAGGCCGCGCCCTTGCGGACGAGCAGGTGCTCACCCTCGGGGCTGAAGGTCCAGTCGCTCACGCTGTCGGTGATCACCGAGAGCCGGCCCGTGGCCACCTCGAAGAGGTTCAGCTTCCACTTGTCCTGGCCCCGGGGCCGGAAGACCTCCTCGTTCACCGCGTCATCCCAGCCCTCGGCCTCGGCCCAGGCCACGAAGCCCTTGCCCGCCTTGAGGTGGAAGTAGTTCCCGGGCTTGGCGGCCAGCGCGGTGGCGCGATCCTGCAGGCCCTCCAGATCGATGCGGAAGGTTCCCTTGGCGTCGTCCGCCTTCAGCTTCACCGCCATCACCCGCGTGGGCGCCGGTTGGATGTGGTTGTCCTGGCTGGGATCAAGGCGGATCTCGAAGTTGGAGTAGCTGAGGAAGTAGAGGTTCTCGCCGTCGAAGACGGGGTTGAGGCTGTCGAAGACGCCGTCCGTCACCGCCGTGCGCTGCTTCGTCTCCAGGTTGTAGAGCATCACCTGGTTGTTGCGGTTGGGCAGCACCACGGAATAGGT
>DATFAX010000100.1:0-16342 GCA_035254125.1 Holophagaceae bacterium
GATCACGCCTGCACCTGCTCCCACTCCGACACCCACGGTAAGGAGGCCCCCCATGCTCACTAACACCTTCCTCTTCGTGGGGTATCCCTACCTGATGATGGTCCTCGCGGTCCTCGTGAGCATCATCCGGTACCGGTACACCCCCTTCAGTTTCAGCAGCCTCTCCAGCCAATTCCTGGAGAACGATCAGCTCTACTGGGGCAGCAACTTCTGGCACTGGGGCATCATCATCGTGCTGCTGGGCCACTTCGTCACCTTCCTCATGCCGGGCACGATCCTGGCCTGGAACGCCAACCCCATGCGGCTCTTCCTGCTGGAGGCCACCGGGGTGACCATGGGCATGCTGGCCCTGTTGGGCCTGGTGAGCCTGTTGGTCCGCCGCCTTACCCACGCCCGCATCAAGGTCGTCACCTCCTCCATGGACGTGATCATCCTCGTCCTGCTGTTGGTCCAGGTGGCCACGGGTCTGGACACCGCCCTCCGCTACCGCTGGGGCAGTTCCTGGTACGCCAGCGCCGCGGCGCCCTACCTGCAGAGCCTCTTCTTCTTAAATCCCAAGCCCCAGTACGTGGCCACGCTGCCCCTCGGTCCCAAGATCCACATGCTGTCGGCCTTCACCATCATCGGCCTCATCCCTTTCACCCGCCTGGTGCACTTCCTGGTGGTGCCCCTCCACTACCTGTGGCGCACGCCCCAGCTGGTGATCTGGAACCGTCGCCCCGAGAAGCGCTTCAATTCCCAATCCGGGCGCTAGGAGCCTCCGATGCAAATGCGAACCGTCCTGCTGACGGGCTTCGTGAGCGCGGCGTTGTCGCTCCTGGTCCTGGTCGTCACCGTGAACGGCCGGCTCCTGGGGGATAACAGCGGTTACAAGCCCGTGCAGCCCATCGACTACTCCCACCGCGTCCACGCGGGGGACAACAAGATGGATTGCCAGTTCTGCCACATCGGCGCCGAGAAGGGACGGCACGCGGCGATTCCGCCCGTGTCCACCTGCCTCAAGTGCCACGAGCAGATCAAGAACAAGCCGAACACGAAGGAACCCAGCGCCGAGATCGCCAAGATCCACCAGGCGGTCAAGGACGGCAAGCCCATCGAGTGGGTGCGCATCCACCGCCTGCCCGGTTTCGTGTTCTTCAACCACAGCCGGCACGTGAACTCCGGTGTGGCCTGCCAGAGCTGCCACGGGGAAGTCCAGGCCATGGACACCGTGGAGCAGGCCAAGGCCCACACCATGGGCGAGTGCCTCGCCTGCCACCGCGAGCAGAACCAGAAGGCCATCGCCTCGGGCAAGCGCCCCGCGGCTCCGACCGACTGCTCCGCCTGCCACTACTAGGAGAGCCCTTGATGAGATTTTGGAAGAGCCTCCAATCCAAGAAGGCGCCCAGTCAACGCCAGGACGAGTTCCCCGAGGAACTGCCCGTCGGCCAAGGCGTGCGTCAGCTGACCCGCCGTGACTTCTTCCGCTGGTCCGGCCTCGGCTTCGCCGTGAGCCTCGCCACAGGCTGCGACTCCAAGAAGGCCGAGAAGGCCCTGACCCTGCTCCAGGGCCAGGAGGGCCAGGTGCCCGGCACCGACCTCTGGTACTCCACCACCTGCTCCGGGTGCAGCGCCGGGTGCGGCGCCGTGGCCAAGGTGCGGGACGGCCGTCCCATCAAGTTGGAGGGCAATCCCGAGGACACCCTCAGCCACGGCGCCCTCTGCCCCGTGGGCCAGGCCCAGGTCCGCAGCCTCTACGATGGCGGCCGCCTGCGCGGGCCCGTCATGGCCGATCACGAAGCCCACTGGGCCGATGTGGACCGCGACCTTGTGGGCCGCTTCGCTGCCCTCAAGGGCGGCAAGGTGCGCGTCCTCAGCGGCAGTCTGGGGCCCAGCCAACGTCGGGCCGTGCAGGCCTTCCTCACCGGGTTCCAGGATGGCAAGCACGTCGCCTATGACGCCCTGAGCCAGTCCGCCCTCGCCGAGGCCTACGAGCGCACCCACGGGCAGCGCCTCGTGCCCGCCTACCAGCTGGCCAAGGCCGACCTCATCGTGGCCGTGGAAGCCGATTTCCTCGGCAGCTGGCTGAACCCCGCCGCCTTCGGCCGCGACTACGCTTCGCGCCGGAATGCCGACGCTCACATGAGCCGCCACATTCAGGTGGAGAGCGTGATGACGCTGGCCGGCTCCAACGCCGACGAACGCATCCGCGTGGCCCCTTCCGAGGCCGCCGCCTTCCTGGAGCACCTCTGCTGCGCCGTGGAAGGGGGCAGCCCCGTCCGCGCCCTGGAGGCCAAGGCCAAGGAGAAGGTGCACGCCCTCGCCACGGCCCTGGAGCACGCCCACGGTAAGTGCCTTGTCCTCTGCGGCCTCAATGACGTCCACGCCCAGATCTTCGCCGCCCGCCTGAACAAGGCCCTGGGCAACGAAGGCAACACCCTGGATCTGGCCCGTCCCTCCCTGCAGAAGCAGGGGGACGATGCCGCGGTGCGCGCCCTCATCGCCGAGATGGCGGCGGGGCAGGTGGATGCGGTCGTGGTGCTGGGGGCCAACCCCGCCTACGAGCTCTCCGCCTTCGGCTTCAAGGAGGCCTACGCCAAGGTGAAGCTCCGTGTGGCCCTGGCCACCATGCCCGACGAGACGGCCTTCGCCTCCACCCACGTGGCCCCCGACCACCACGGCCTGGAGGCCTGGCGCGATGCGGAACCCGTGAAGGGCCGCTACCGCGTGAGCCAGCCCCTGTTGAACCCGCTCTTCGACACCCGCGACGCTTCCGAGAGCCTCCTGCTCTGGGCCGGTCAGCCCACCACGGCTCAAGCTTGGGTGAAAGGCACCTTCGCGGCCATGGCGGGCATCACCGCCAGTTGGGACGGCTTGCTGCAGAAGGGTTTCCTCGACATCGAGACGGCCGCCACCGCGCCGGCTTACAAGGAAGACCGGGCCCGCACCCAATCCGAGTGGGGCACCACCAAGCCCCACGGCGGTGAGTTCGAGCTGCGGCTCTACGCCAAGGGCGGCATCCAGGAGGGCCGCGACGCCTTCAATCCCTGGCTCCAGGAACTGCCGGATCCCATCACCAAGATCACCTGGGACAACTACGCCCAGCTGAGCCCCAAGACAGCGGAAGGCCTGAAGCTGGCCCAGGGCGACGTCGTCCGCCTCAAGGCGAAGGGTCTCACCGACCTCGTGTTGCCCGTGGTGATCCAACCCGGCCTCCACGACAAGGCCGTGGGCGTGGCGCTCGGCTACGGCCGCACCCATGCCGGCAAGCACGGCACGGGCGTGGGCGGCGACGCCTATCCCTGGCTGGCCGCCGACAAGATGGCCGTGGAGGTGAGCCCCACGCCCCAGAAGGTCCAGCTGGCCTGCACGCAGGACCACCACCTCATGGAGGGCCGTGAGCTCGTGCGCGAGTTCGCCCTGGCGCCCTATCTCAAGGATCCCGCCTCCGCCCGTCCCATCGACGGCGGCGTGGGCAGCCCCGTGCAGCCCAGCATGTACACCCCCCACCCCAAGGGGCCCCACCACTGGGCCATGGTCATCGACCTCTCCAAGTGCTCGGGCTGCTCCTCCTGCGTCATCGCCTGCCAAGCGGAGAACAACATCCCCGTGGTCGGCAAGGACGAGGTGCGCCGCAAGCGCGAGATGCACTGGATGCGCATCGACCGGTACTACACGGGCGATGAGCAGGATCCCCAGGTCGTGCACCAGCCGCTCATGTGCCAGCAATGCGACAACGCCCCCTGCGAGAACGTGTGTCCCGTGGTGGCCACGGTGCACAGCGACGAGGGCCTCAACCAGCAGGTCTACAACCGCTGCGTCGGCACCCGCTACTGCGCCAACAACTGCCCCTACAAGACTCGTCGCTTCAACTGGTTCAACTACGACCACGAGGACGTGGTGGAGCGCCTGGTGCTGAACCCCGACGTGACGGTCCGCTCCCGCGGTGTCATGGAGAAGTGCAGCTTCTGCGTCCAGCGCATCCAGATGGCCAAGGCCACGGCCAAGAACGAGGGCCGCGAACTGAAGGACGGGGAGATGAAGACCGCCTGCCAGCAGAGCTGCCCGGGCATGGCCATCGTGTTCGGCGACATCCTCGATCCCACCAGCGAGGTGTCCAAGGCCCTGTCCGATCCCAAGCGCTACCAGGTGCTCGGGGAGCTGGGTGTGGCGCCGGCCGTGAACTACCTCGCCATGGTCCGCAACGTCGAGTCCGCCGCTCCCAGCCACGGAGGCCACCATGCATGAGGCCCATCCTGCTCCCCTGATCGAGGGGAACAAGACCTACAAGCAGGTGACCGAGGAGGTCTTCCGGCCCACGGAGTCGCGGCCCCCCAAGGTCTGGTTCTTCGCCATCGCCGTGACCCTGTCCATGCTCAGCCTGGGCGGCTGGGCCATCTACAACACCCTCACCCGCGGCATCGGCACCTGGGGCCTGAACAAGACGGTGGGCTGGGCCTTCGACATTACGAACTTCGTGTTTTGGGTGGGCATCGGCCACGCCGGCACCCTCATCAGCGCCATCCTCTTCCTCTTCCGGCAGCACTGGCGCACGAGCATCAACCGGGCGGCCGAGGCCATGACCATCTTCGCGGTCATGTGCGCCGGGCTCTTCCCGATCATCCACATGGGGCGCCCCTGGGTGGGCCACTGGGCCCTGCCGCTGCCCAACACCCGCGGTCCCCTGTGGGTGAACTTCCGCAGCCCCCTGCTCTGGGACGTGTTCGCCATCAGCACCTACTTCACGGTCTCCGCCGTGTTCTGGTACATCGGCCTCATCCCCGACCTGGCCACCCAGCGGGACCGCGCCGAGGAAGGCAGCCCCAAGAAGCGGATCCTCTCGATCCTCAGCCTGGGCTGGAACGGCTCCAACAAACGCTGGACCCGCTACGAGACGGTCTACGGTCTCCTCGCCGGCCTGGCCACGCCCCTGGTGGTCTCCGTGCACACCATCGTGTCCTGGGACTTCGCCACGTCAGTGATCCCCGGATGGCACGCCACCCTGTTCCCGCCCTACTTCGTGGCCGGCGCCGTGTTCAGCGGCTTTGCCATGGTGCTGTCGCTCATGATCGTGGCCCGCAAGGTCATGGACTTCGAGCACTTCATCACCAAGACCCACCTGGAGGCCATGGCCAAGGTGCTGCTCACCACCGGCATGATCGTGAGCTTCGCCTACGCCACGGAATTCTTCATTGCGTGGTACAGCGGCAACCAGTACGAGCGCTACGTCTTCCTCAACCGGGCCACGGGGCCCTTCAAGTGGGCCTTCTGGGCGATGTTCACCTGCAACGTGGTGACGCCGCACTTCCTGTGGTCCAAGAAGGTGCGCACCACCCCGTGGATCCTCTTCATCCTGAGCATCTTCGTGAACATCGGCATGTGGTTCGAGCGCTTCGTGATCATCGTGACGAGCCTGCACCGGGACTACCTCCCGTCCTCATGGGCGGACTACAGCCCCACGTTCAACGAGGCGGCCACCTTCATCGGGACCTTCGGGCTCTTCCTCACCCTGTTCCTGCTCTTCTGCCGGGTGCTGCCCATGATCGCCGCGAGCGAAGTGAAGGGAGTGCTGAAAAATGGCGACCACTGATCGTTCCCTCTTCAAGGCCGCCTTCGCCGATCCGGACGAGCTTCTCGGGGCCGTGAAGCAGCTCCGCATGAAGATGGGCCTGAACGTGCTCGACACCTTCACACCCTTCCCAGTGCACGGCATGGATGACGCCCTCGCCGTGAAGCCCAGCCGCCTCACCTGGGTCTGCGGCGGCTTCGCCCTGCTGGGCTTCTTCTCCGCCATCGCCCTGCAGGTGTGGACGAGCGTCAGCGATTACCCCCTTGTCGTCGGTGGGAAGCCCCTCCTGTCCGTGCCGGCCTTCGTGCCCGTCACCTTCGAACTCACGGTGCTCTTCGCGGCCCTGGGTACGGTGTTCACCTTCCTGGCCATCAGTGGCCTGCGCCCCCGCATTTACCCCAAGGACCTGCTTCCGGGTGTCAATGACGACATGTTCTGGCTCGTGGCCGAGTTCGGCCGTGAGGGCACCATGGACCAAGTGAAGGCGGGCCTCGCCCCCTTCCACCCCGTGGTACTGGAGCGCCACTTCCACGACCTCCCGAACCCCCGGTTCCTCGACCGCCCCGTGGGGTCCCTGGCCGTCCTCGTGGCCGCTTTCCTCCCCCCGGTGGTGATGCTCGGGCTCGGCCTCTCCTTCAATCGTGATCTGACGAAGCGGGTGAAGCAGTTCGATGCCGGCATGCTGGAGCACACCGCCGTCCAGGCCTTCGACCCCAATCCCGTGCTGGCCCGGGGCCAGGTGCTCCAGGCCCCGCCCCCCGGGACCATGCCCCGTGGCCTCACGACCCTGGGCTTCGAGCCCGGCAAGGAAGAGGCTGCCCGTGCCGGGGCCGAACTGAAGAACCCCCTGGAGGCCTCGGCCGCCAACCTGGCCCGGGGCAAGGTGGTGTGGGATCGCGTCTGCGCCACCTGCCATGGGTTCCAGGCCAAGGGCGACGGCGCCGTCATCGGCAAGTTCCCCAACCCCCCGAACCTCCTCATTGCCAAATACCAGGCCTACGGCGACGGCCAGATCTTCCATGTGGCCACCTTCGGCGGCCCCGAGAAGATCATGAAGGGCTTCGCCGACCAGCTGAGTCGTGAGGACCGCTGGCGCGCCGTGATGCACCTGCGCGGACTCCAGAAGGAAGCCGAGGCCGCCAAGGCTGCCGCTGAAGCCGCGAGGGCCGCTGCGATCGCCGCGGCCGAAGCTGCCAAGTCCGCCGCCGCCGCGGCCCCCGCCGCCGGAGCCAAACCATGAGCCATCCCATGGAAGCCCATGAAGTCATGCCCGACCTGAGTCCCATTCCGGGGCTCCGGAAGCTGGGCCGCACCCTCCAGAAGTCCGCCCTCGGCCTCGTGGCCCTCGGCCTCCTCTGCCTCCTCGTGGGCGGCTGGGGGAACGGTCAGCACCTCTGGGGCAACGTCCTCATCGCCGGCTACAACCTCTCAGGTGTCGGCCTCGCGGCCCTGTTCTTCCTGGCCGTGCAGGTGCTCACCTCCGCCCGGTGGAGCGATCCCATCCTCGCGCCGCTCCATGCCATGCCCCGGGTGCTGCCCTTCGCCGGGATCCTGATGCTGAGCCTCTGGTTCGGGGCGAGTCAGATCTACCCCTGGGCCATGCCGGAGTACGCGCACAACCACCACATCCACGGTCGGCACCCCTGGCTGAACGAGCCCTTCTTCTTCCTGCGCGTGGTCCTCTTCTTCGGCCTCTGGATCGGCGTGGGCCAGGCGCTGCTGAAGCGGCACAAGCTGGCGGCCCCCTTCATCGCCGTTTTCGCCGCCACCTTCGCGCTGGCCAGCTTCGACTGGATCATGAGCGTGCAGCCGCTGTGGTACAGCACCATCTTCGGGATCTACGGGTTTGCGGGGATGTTCGTGCAGGGCATCGCCCTCCTCACCCTCAGCGCCATCGCGCTGCGGAACTTCGGGCTCGTGCGGGGCGTCGCCCATGCCCGGAACCATGATCTGGGCAAGCTGCTCTTCGCGTTCAGCTGCTTCTGGGCCTACATCTGGCTCAGCCAGTTCATGCTGATCTGGTATTCCAACATCCCGGAGGAAGTGGGTCCCGTGAAGACGCTCGTCTTCGGACCCTGGGCGCCCCTGTTCTACTTGAACGTGGTGCTCAATTTTGTGGCCCCGTTCTTCCTGCTCATCCAGAAGCGCGCGAAGCAGGACGAGACGGTGCTCATCTGGGCCGCCGTGATCCTCCTGGCGGGCCACTGGCTCGACCTCTACCTCATGGTGTTCCCGCCCCTCACCAAGGGGGCGCCCCCGGTCTTTGGTCTCGCCGAGATCGGCGGCATCCTGCTCACCCTGGGCTTCGGCCATCTGGCCGTGTGGTCCCGCCTCACACGCAGCCGCCCCACGACCTGGGACGACCGCTTTGCCACGGGCGCCTCCCTCATCGACGATCAGCACAAGGCCCTCCATGACCAGGTGACCGGCCTCTTCGACCTCATCGAGGGGTTCCGTCCCGGTACGGAGCGGGTGATCGGCGAGGCCTTCCGGGCCTTCACCAAGGGCTTGAAGGAACACATCGAAACCGAGGAAACCACCATGGCCAAGGCGGGGCACGCCCTGCCCAAGGAGCATGAGCGGGCCCACCGCGAGTACCTCCTCAGCCTCGAACGCCTCGTCGGCCGGGGCGACTACGGCCCGAACAGCCACGAGGACCTGCTCAACGCCCTCGGGGAATTCCGGCTCCACTTCGACACCCAGGAAGAGCAGGAAGTGCTCGAACACCTCCGATCCGGCCACCACCCCTGATCCAACTCCAAGGAGATCGCCATGGGCAATCTGGGAATCACCGAACTGCTGCTCATCGGGGCGGTGCTGCTCCTCTTCTTCGGGCCCTCACGGCTGCCCCAGTTGGGTCGCAGCCTGGGCCAGGGCATCGGGGAATTCAAGAAGGCCGCCAAGGCCATCACTGACGAAGCCTGATCGACCGCAGGAAATCGAAAGGGGATCCGCGAGGATCCCCTTTGCCTTGAATTGATCCACAATCACGGCAAGGAGCCCCCATGAGCCAGAAGCTGCCCGAGCCCCCCAGCCAGTACACCGCCTTCGTGGCCCGTTTCCCGAAGTTGGGCGAGGCCTGGGAGGCCATCCATGAGGCCGGTGCCCAGGGCCCCTTGGACGATCGCACCATCCGCCTCGTGAAGCTGGCCATCGCCGTCGGCGCCCAGCGGTCCGGGGCCGTGCACAGCAGCGTGCGGAAGGCGCGGGCCATGGGGATCCCGGATGCCGAGATCGAGCAAGTGGTCTCGCTGGCCGCCGGCACCTTGGGACTGCCCGCCACCGTGGCCGCCTGGACCTGGCTCCACGACAAGTAGCCGCCGGGATCGGTGGCATGGAAACGGGCCCCGCGAGGGGCCCGTTTCCGTGGAGGTGGATCGCTTACTTCGCGCTGCGACTGGCGGCATCCTGCTCCACGTGCTGATGGAGGTCGGCGATGCGGGCCAGGGCGGACTTGGCGGAGGGGCCGAGGGTGGAGCCCAGCTGGTGCAGGATCTGACGCAGTTCGGCGCACGTCTCCCAGAATCGGGGGTCGGTGGCGGGAACGGAATTGGAGCTGCGCGGCGCATTCATTGCGGGCCTCCGGGGGGCGTCAGTTGGTACCCCATTAGGCTGCACTCGTGGAAAGACCAGGGCATTGATTAAGGTCACATGGATCCGAATTTCTTCGGGCCTCGGCATCCAGAATAGCGGACCCGACCCAGATCCAGTACCTGGACCCCTTCTCTTCGGCTGAATCCTGGGAAGGTTTAGCGGTTAAGTCCACATTTGGAAGTCCTTAGGTGGATCCCAAAAAATCACCACCCGGTGATCCGTATCACGGCAGAATGGGCGGCGAACATCCATCCTTTCCAGGAACTCTCTTCCCAGGAGGCCCCATGGCCCGCAAGTCCCTCCTCATGCTCGCGATCCTCGGGATCGTCGCCCCTCTCTCCGCCACCCTGCCCCTCGTGAAGAAGGCCCAGGCCGCCGGCTTCACCGAAGTGAAGAACTGCCAGTCCTGCCACGTGGACAAGATGCCCAAGAAGGACAGCCACGAACTGGCCGACATGGGCAAGTTCCTCATGGCCGAGAAGACCAAGCGCAAGGCCGCCGAAGTGGACGTGGCCTGGCTGAAGGACTACAAGGCCAAGAAGTAAGCCTCCGCGCCTCCAAGGAAAAGGCCCGGCGATCGCCGGGCCTTTTCCTTGGGGCGGGAGACCTCAGCACTTCACCTCGGCGTGGGCCCGGGCGTAGTACCACCAGTTGATGACCAGGCAGACCACGTAGAATGCCGCGAAGCCGTAGAGGGCGTACTGCACGGTGCCCGCGGCGATCTGGGCCTTGAAGACCGTGGGAATCACGTAGCTGCCGTAGGCGGCCACGGCGCCGGTCCAGCCCAGCACCGGGCCTGCGAACTGGGGCTCGAAGATGAAGGGCACCATCTGGAAGGTGCTGCCGTTGCCGATCCCCGAGCCCAGGAAGAGCAGCAGGAAGCTGAGCAGGAAGGGCGTGAAGAGGGCCGCGGGGTTGGGATTGCCCTGGGCCTGCTTCACCACGGCGGCGACGGCGAGCGCGCCCACGATCTGGATGACGGTGGACCACTGGGTGACCACGGAGCCCCGGAATTTGTCCGAGAGCCAGCCTCCCACGGGGCGGATCAGGCTGCCCACCAGGGGGCCGAGGAAGGCGTAGGTGGCGGGGTTATTCACCACCTTGCCGAAGAAGAGCTTGAGCAGGAGCGGGAAGGCGGCGGAATAACCGATGAAGCTGCCGAAGGTCATGATGTAGAGCAGGGTCATGAGCCAGGTGTGCTTCATCCCGAAAATGGAGAACTGCTTGTCGAGGCTCGTCTTCACCTTTCCGGGGAGGAGCTTGAGCAGGGCGAGGCACACGCCGATGGCGAGGAGCACGAGGCCCAGCTGGGCGCTGAGGCTCAGCTTGGGGTACCGGACGACGATCCAGGCCACGAGGCCAGCCGCGGCGAAGGCGGGCAGGTGCAGGCCGAGGATCTTGGCCAAGGCGCCGCTGGTGGGCTCGCTGTCATGGCTTGGCAGGTTGTTCATGGCGAACCAGGAGCCCAGACCCAGCACCACGAGGAAGGGCAGCCACACGAGGGCGCCGTTCTGAACCCACATCTGCTTGCCGGCGGCGGTGAGGTGGGGCGCGCCGGAGAGGGCGCCGAACATCGCGGAGCCCATGACGGCCGGAACGACCAGCTGCATGACGCTCACGCCCAGGTTGCCGATGCCGGCGTTGAGCCCGAGGGCCAGGCCCGAGAGCCGCTTCGGGAAGAACCCGTTGATGTTGGACATGGAGGAGGAGAAGTTGCCGCCGCCCACGCCCGAGAGCACCGCGAGGATCGCGAAGGTGGAGAAGGGCGTGGTCTTGTCCTGAAGGGCGATGCCGGCGCCCAGCGCGGGGGCCAGGAGCATCGCCGTGGTGAGGGCCACGACGTTGCGCCCACCGGCCAGGGCCACCATGAAGGAGTTCGGGATGCGCAGGGTGGCGCCGGAGAGGCCGGCAATGGAGATGAGGGTGAAGAGCTGGGCGTCCGTGAAGGGGAAGCCGGCATCCTTCATCCGGACGGTGAGGATGCTCCAGAACATCCATACGCTGAAGGCGCAGAGGAGGCTGGGCACGGAAAAGGCGAGGTTCCGCCAAGCGGTCCGGGATCCACCGCCTTCCCAGAACGCGGGGTCTTCAGGCTTCCATTCGGTGAGCTTGGCCATGGGTTCTCCGGATCAGTCCAGTTCGGTGGCGACGGCGTGGCGACGTTCCTCGCCGAAAGTATCAAGGGCTTTCCCGTGGGCGCCCACCCAAGAAGTGGTCCAGCGGCGGTCCACCAGGGCGAGGGCCATCAGGGCCAGGGCGGTGAGGGCCACTCCGGAGAGGAAGCCCGGGCCGAAGGAGCCCATGTGCTGCTTGCCCAGGCCCATGAAGAACGGAAGGAAGCCGCCGGCCAGGGCGCCGATCTCGCCGATCAGGCTGGAAGCCACGGCGGTGTCGCCACGGAAGCGCAGGGGGACCAGCTGGAACACGGCGCCATTGCCCGCGCCCATGGCTGCGAAGGTGACCACGAGGATGGCCACCGTCACCAGGGGATTGGGGGGCAGGGTGGCGGCGAGACCCACGGTGACGAGGATGGCGCCGCAGAGCCAGTAGAGGAGCCGGATGCCGCCCAGGTGGTCCGATAGCCAGCCGCCGGCCACGCGCAGCACCGAGGCCACGATGACGATGGCGGCGGAGTACTTGCCCACGGCGGCCTTGGGGATGCCGTATTGATCACCGAAGAAGACCGGGAGGAAGCTGCTGAGCCCGATGAAGCCACCGAAGGTCACGGCGTAGATGAGGTTGAAGATCCAGGCGTCACGGTTCCAGAGGATCTTCACATAGTCCATGAGGGGTTTCTTGGCTTCGCGATCCTGGGGCTCCCTGGCGAAGATGAGGAGGAGCAGGAAGGCCAGGCCCATGGGGATCATGGCGATCCCGTAGACCACCTTCCACCCGTAGATCTTCGCCATGGGGGGCGCGGCCAGCAGCGCGAGCACGGTGCCGCTGTTGCCGGCACCGGCAATGCCCATGGCCAGGCCCTTGAACTTGGCCGGGAAGGAGCCGGAGCCCAGGGATAGGGCCACCCCGAAGGAGGCGCCCGCCACGCCCAGCGCCACGCCCATGCCCAGGACGTGGTTGTAGCTGGACACGAACTGCCAGCCGAAGAGGAGGCAGCAGAGGATGATGCCCATCTCCAGGAGCGCCGCGTTCTTCCGACCGATGTACTGGGAGAGGATCCCCAAGGGGAAGCGCATGAGGGCGCCCGCCCACACGGGCACCGCCACCATAAAGCCCTTCTGGGCCGCGGTGAGGTGGAACTGCTCCGCGATGAAGAGGGCCATGGCGCCATTGAGCACCCAGATGGCGAAGCAGAAATCGAAGTAAAGGAAGGAGGTCAGCAGCGTCGGCATGTGGCCCGACTTGCGGAACTCCTTGAAGGTGGCGAGGAAGGACATCGGCGGTTCCTTTCGTGACCGGGGGCAAATTTACGGATTTATCAGTCCGAAATTCAGGATGACCCGAAATTGATATGGGACAAGGCTCCCGCCGGAGCCTCTTGATCATCGTCACCGAGTTGGATGTTGTCCCTTGGAACAGGCCCCTGGCCGGTCCTTCCGAAGGGAAGATCTTGGGTTCAGGGACGTTGATCCAGATTGGAGGCCTTGAAGGCCAGCACCAGGGCCACGGCCGTGAGGGTCAGGGACACGAAGAAGCTGCCGGGGAGGATGCCGCGCTGGCCGTCCAGCACCGCCCCGAGCACGGTCTCGAAGAGGTAGAGCTGGATGGCGAGGATGAGGAGGCTCACGGCCAGGGCCGCATCGCTCAGGTAGGCCTTGGGGGGCAACTTGCGCATCAGGCCTCCTTCTTCCCGAATTCGGAGGGCTTGGGAATGTCGCCCACTGCGTGCACCCGTCCCTCGGCGTCCGTGGCGAGGGCGATGCCCGCCAGCGGCCGGGTGGGGGGACCCTGCACGGGAAAGCCCTTGTCCGGCTCGAAGAATCCCATGTGGCAGGGGCACTCCAGGCGCTGGCCGTCGAAGCGCACGGCGCAACCCAGGTGGGTGCAGGTCTGCCGGAAGGCCCGCAGCTGGCCTTCCGGGGTCCGCAACAGGATGCAGCGGTCGTCGGCATCCCGGAAGGTGAAGAGCTTGCTCTGACCCGGCTGCAGATCCGCGGCGCCTTCCAGGGCCACGGATTCGGGGCGGGCGGCCTCGTCGGGGGCGCCCTCCAGGGGGCGCTTGCGGCCCCAGAGGTAGCCGATGCCCGCGGTGAAGCCCGCGCTCACCACGGCGAGGAAGCGGGCGAACTCCCGCCGGGAGTAGCGGCTCTCCTCGTGGAGATCCAAGGGGAAGGCCCGGCGCCAGAAGGACTTGGGCATCTCACCACCCCCCTTCGGCCAGCAGCAGGGCCGCATCGAGGTGCAGGGGGGTCTCGGGATCCGGCACCATGAGCGCGTTGCGGGTCTTCACTTTGAGGGCGCCCACGGTGAACTCGCGCACGGGCTTGTTCTGGCGCATCGCGCTGATCTCATGCTTGGGCACGTAGAGCAGCGCCTGGCTGGGGCACACCGTGGCGCACATGGGCTTGTGGCCCTCGCTGGTGCGGTCGTAGCAGAGGTCGCACTTGAGCATCTGCTCCAAGCCGGAGAAGACGATGGGCACGCCGAAAGGGCAACTCAGCTCGCAGTTCTGGCAGCCGATGCAGCGGGGCTTCTGGGAGCTGTGCACCACGCCGTCCTCGCTGCGCTTGATGGCGTCGGCGGGGCAGACCTGGGCGCAGATGGGGTCTTCACAGTGCATGCACACCGTGGGGGCCGTCTGGGTGGAATTCAGGCGATCCATCTCGTCGAGGTGGATCATGGGGCGGCCCTTGTGCGTGCCACACTCGGCGCAGGCGCCCACGCAGGATTTGCACCCGATGCAGCGCTGGGGATCGATGAAGAAGCCGTACTCGTCGGAGACCATCAGAACACTCGCTCGGGCAGCACGGGTTGGTTGGTGCGGGCCTCATGGGCCATGCGTTGGAGTTCCACCTGCTCGGGGCTGAACCGGTCCTTCGTCGTCTTCCGGATCCGGCACGCGCTCACCTTGAACTCGGGGATCTTGCTCTGGGGATCCAGGTGCCGGGCCGTGAGGCGGTTGGCGGAGAGCTCCCCGGCCCAGTGGTAGGGGATGAAGACGGTGTCAGGCCGGATGGTCTTCACCACCTTGGCAGGGAGCACCATGGCACCGCGGCGGCTGGTGATCTCCACGGCGTCGCCCTCCGCGATGCCGAAACGCTCGGCGAGCCTCGGGTGGATCTCCAGGTAGGGGTGGGGGCATTGCTCCACGAGGAAGCCGATGCGCCGGGTCTGGCTGCCGCTGAGGAAGTGGAAGACCGTGCGACCGGTGGTGAGCCACACGGGGAAGTCCGCATCCACCACTTCCATGGCGGGGCGCCAGGGCGTGGCCTGGAGGTGGGCCTTGCCGTCCGCATGGTAGAAGCGGCCGCCTTCGAAGAGGCGCGGGGTCCCGGGATGGCCTTCGGTGGGACAGGGCCAGAAGACGCCCTTCTCCTCCACCACCCGCTGCCAGGTGATGCCTGCGTAGTCGGCGGTGCCCCCGCTGCTGGCCCTCCGCAGCTCATTGAAGATGTCCTCGGGGCCCTTGAGGTGGTCGAAGTACTTCCCCCGACCCAGGCGCCGGGCGATCTCCAGCTGGATGGCCCAATCGGGGCGGGCGTCGCCGGGGGGGTCCACGGCCTTGTTGAGCTTGATGACGCGCCCTTCGGCGGAGGTGGAGGTGCCCTCGTCCTCTTCATGCAGGGCCGAGGGCAGCACCACGTCCGCGTGCTGGGCGCTTTCACTGAGGAAGAAGTCCAGGCAGACGAAGAACTCCAGCTTGGACAGGGCCTCGCGGGTGAACTCCGTGTCCGGCAGGCTCACCAGGGGGTTGAAGCAGAGGAGCAGGAGCCCCTTGATCTCACCCGCGTGGATGGCGTTCAGGATCTCCTGGGCGCTGAGGCCCTTGCGGGGCAGCTCCTCGTCCGTGCAGCCCCAGACCTTGCAGACGTGGGCGCGGTGCTCGGGGTTCTCGATGTCGCGGTTGCCAGGCAGCTGATCGCATTTGTGGCCCTGCTCGCGACCGCCCTGGCCGTTTCCCTGGCCGGTGATGGTGGCGTAGCCGCAGGAGGGCTTCCCGATGCGGCCCGTGGCCAGCACGATGTTCTGGGCCGAGAGGCAGTTTTCCACGCCCTTGCTCTGGTGCTCGATGCCCCGGGCGTGCAGGAGGAAGCTGGTCTTGGCCTCACCCCACATGCGGGCGGCCTTCTCGATGGCCGCCACCGGCAGGCCCGTGAGCTCGCTGGCCCACTCAGGGGTGCAGTCCTTCACGGCCTCCAGGGCCGCCTCGAAGCCCGTGGTGTGGGCGGCGAGGAAGGCTCGGTCCACCATCCCCCATTTGTGGAGGAGATGGAGGACCGCGTTCGTCAGGGCGAGGTCCGAGCCCGGCTTGAGCGGCAGCATGAGATCCGCCGTGCGGCCCAAGGGCGTGATGCGGGGATCGACCATGATGAGCTTCGCGCCACGATCCCGGGCCCGCCAGATGTAGTCGGTGGTGATGGGGCTGCACTCCGCGATGTTGGAGCCCTGCACCCAGATCACCTCGGCACCTTCGATGTCGGCCCAGCTGTTGCCAGCACGGTCGATGCCGAAGGTCTTCTTGTTGGCGACCCCGGCGCTCACCATGCAGAGGCGGCCGTTGTAGTCGAGGTTCTTCGTCCCGAGGGCGAGGCGTGCGAACTTGCCGGTGAGGTAGCTCTTCTCGTTGGACATGGAGACACCCGACAGCACGGCGAAGGCATCCTTGCCGTACTTGCCCTGCACGTCCTGGATGCCCTT
This sequence comes from Holophagaceae bacterium, assembly GCA_035254125.1. Lineage (GTDB taxonomy): Bacteria > Acidobacteriota > Holophagae > Holophagales > Holophagaceae > JAFDVN01. Next base: position 15,959 of record DATFAX010000100.1, read on the forward strand.
CACCACCCGGTCCATGGCCGCGTCCCAGCTGCTTTCCTGAAAGCCCTGATCCGTGCGCACGAGGGCCTTGGTGAGGCGATCCGGGTGGTTGCCCTGGAGGTAGCGCTTCACGCCCTTGGGACAGAGCTTGCCCTCGTTGAAAGGGAAGTCCTCCCACGGCTCGAAGCCGATGACGTCGTTGCCCTTCACCTTAAGCTGGATGCCGCACTGCTGGCCGCAGAAGCAGCAGTGCGTCTTCACGAGCTTGTCGGGTTCGGGATCCGCGTCCCAGCCGCCCGGGGGGGCCAGGTTGAGGTGGGGGCCGTAGGTGGTGCGGAGGGCATCGAGCGTCAGGGGGGTGCGCGCCATCTCAGGGCCTCATCGTGGTGGGGTCGTCGATGGGCA
>DATFAX010000101.1:0-12964 GCA_035254125.1 Holophagaceae bacterium
GGGTTCTCCATGGGGAGGCGGTGCTGCAGCTCGGCGTGGAGCTCGTCCTCCTTCAGCTCGCCCTTGTGCAGCTCGATGAGTTCCTGCACGAGGCGGAAGAGGCGGAGTTCCAGGAGCTGCGCCTTCCAGATGTCCTTGCGCTCGTCCATGTCGGCGCGGACGAAGCGCTGGCCCAGGGCAGTGAGCACCACCTGGCGCTTGGGCGTGTCCACAAAGTCCAGCATCTCGGCGCCCTTGGTGGATGCGAGAACCTTTTCGAAGGGCACGTGAGTGGCGGCCACCACCTGGAAGAGGTCCGAGGTGCCGCCCTGGGTCTCCAGGTACTCCAGGAGACCCAGGATGTCCGAGGAATGGGTGGCGGGCAGGGGCTCAATGAGGTCCGGCAGCAGACTGGGCTCCGGGGCCGTGATCTCCACGTCCGGCATCTCGGCGCTCGTGATGATGTCGTGGAGCTGATCCACCAGCTTGAGGAACTCAGGGCTGCGGAGGTCCCGGGGGCGGGGCAGGGGGTTCTCCACGATGGTGCGCACGCGGCCGGGATTGGCGCTGAGGACGACGATGCGGTCGGCCATGTAGGCCACTTCCTTGATGTCGTGGCTCACCATGAGGATGGAGCTGGGGTTGCGCTCGGCGTCGTCCCAGATGTCCAGGATCTCGGCCCTGAGACCTTCGGCGGTCAGCGCGTCCACATGGCTGAAGGGCTCGTCCATGAAGAGGATCTCCGGGTCCACCGCCAAGGCGCGGGCCATGCCCACCCGCTGCTTCATGCCGCCGGAGAGCTCCCGGGGATAGGCCTCCTCGAAGCCTTCGAGGCCGACGAGGCGGATGGCTCGATGGGCCTTTCCGTGGATCTCCTCCTCGGGAAGGCCCTTGGCGCGGAGGACGGTGCGGACGTTCTCTTCTACGGTCATCCAGGGATAGAGCGCGAAGTTCTGGAACACGATGGCGACGCCGGGATTGAGGCCCTCCATCTTCTCGCCGTGGTAGAAGGCCTTGCCCTTGGTTGGTTCGATGAGTCCCGCGAAGATGCGCAGGATGGTGGATTTGCCGCAGCCGGAGGGGCCGATGAGGCAGACCACCTCGTTGGCACGGATGTCCAGGTTGATGTCCTCAAGCACGCGCAGATGCTTGCCGTGACCGCGGTCGAATGACTTCTGGATCGCCTTGAGCTGGCAGATGATCTCGTGGGAGGCGGTGGCGGAGTGCTTCATGGCGCCCTCACTTGGAGAAGGAATAGCGGGTTTCGGCCAGGTGGTAGAGCGGCTTCCACACGAGGCGGTTGAAGAGGACGACGGTGCCCGCGAGCACGAGGGTGCCGGCGGCGAGCATCACGAAATCCTTCTCGTCCGTGGCCTGGCTCACGATGGCGCCAAGGCCGAAGGTTTTCAGGGTGGTGCCTTTCAGGCTGACGAATTCCGACACGATGCTGGCGTTCCAGGCCCCGCCCGCCGCCGTGAGGCATCCGGTCACCAGGTAGGGGAAGATTGCGGGCAGGTAGAGGACCTTAAACCGTTGCCAACGCCCGTAGCCGAAGGAGGTGGCCACTTCGCGCAGGTCGCTGGGGATGGCGCTGGCCCCGGCGATGACGTTGAAGAGGATGTACCACTGGGTGCCCAGCAACATGAGCACGATACTGCCCCAGCCAAGGCCCACCCGTAGGATCGCGAGGCCGGCCACCACGGCGGGGAAGAGCATGGGCGCCGGGAAAGAGGCGGCCACCTGCACCACGGGCTGGAAGATCCGGGAGAGGCGGGGGGAGAGGCCGATGGCGAGCCCTGCGGGCAGGGCCCAGGCCACGCCGATGACGACGGACAGCACCACGCGGCCCAGGGTGAGCCCATCGGCTTTGAGGAGGTGCAGCCAGGCCCGGGCGGGCATGTGGGAGAGCAGGTGCATGAGCCCCCGGGCGCCGAGGAGGAGGAGGCCCGAGATCGTCAGCAGGGCGATGAGGGAGAGCCAGGGCGCAGCCTGCTCCGCCCGGGCCAGGGCCGGCTCGCGAAGCGGGGCGCGGGCCATGGCCTTCTGGCGGGCCTGACGGCGTCGGGCGAGCATGCGGTCCCACCGACGGATCAGCCGGGAGCCCCTAATGGCGTTCAATACCCAGCTCTGGGGCGCCTGGGCCTGGACGGTGTCTTCGACCTTGAATCGCTGGGCCCATACGACGATGGGGCGCCACAGCACCTGGTCCAGGAACACGATCATCAGGATCATGGCGCCCACGGCGCAGAGCTGCGCGGGGACATCTCCGCGCTCCACCGCAACACTCATGTAGGAGCCGAGGCCGGGCAGACGGAAATCCTTGTCCCCCACCTTCAGAGACTCGTTGATCATCAGGAAGAACCAGCCGCCGGCCATGCTCATCATGGAATTCCAGGCGAGGCCCGTGGTGGCGAAGGGCAGTTCCACCCACTTGAACCGCTGCCACCAATTGAAGCGGTACACGGTGCCCGCCTCGTGGAACTCCCCGGGAACGCTCTTCAGGCTGTGATAGAGGCTGAAGGTCATGTTCCACACCTGCCCCGTGAAGATCGTGAGGATGGCTGTGATCTCGAGCCCCACATTACTGCGGGGGAAGAGGGCCACCATGACCAGCAGGAGGGGCATGAGGAAGGTGAGCACAGGGATGCTCTGGAGGATGTCGAGCAGGGGGATCAGCACCTTCTCGCTGCGACTGTCCTTGGCCGCCCAATAGGCGTAGACGAGGGTGAATGCCAGGGAGAGCACGTAGGCCGTGAGCCCCCTCATCATGGAGAAGAAGGTGTACTGAGGGAGGGCCCAGGGGGATAGGTCGATGACCAGCTGGGGGCGCTGGATGGCGGTCCACTCCCGGCCCATCTGGATGAGCCCGTACAGGAGGCCGAAGGCCGCAGCCACGAGGAGGACATCCACCCATCGTCGCCGCCGGAACGGCGCGGCGAAGAGCGCGTTGGCCTGACCCCACATGGAATCGAGAAGGTGGTGGATCATGGTCGGTCCAGGAATGACGGGGAACGTGGCAAGGCCAGAGGGCCTCATTCAGGTTCACCCCTCGTCGGGAAGTCGGGGTGGCGGAATCCGATCGCCCCCGCCTGGGCTAGGCCTGGCGGGTGGCGCTGGTCGACGGAGGTTCAGCGAGGACGCAGGTCTGGTTCATCGCAACCTCCTTTCCATGAAAGTCCAGTCTGTGGGGGGCGTCGGCCGGGGTCAACCCTCAAGAGGCGGGCCGGGCTATTCGAAGGTCAACGTCTCCTGGTCCTCGCGGTAGGCGAAGAGCTCACCGAAGCGGGCCCACGCGACGAGGGTCTCGAAGGTGTGGTCGGGGTCCTCCTTGGGGAGGCGGGCGACGAGCTCGTGGATGAGGTCCTCCTTGGCCAGCTCGCCATCGGCATGCTCCACCATGTCGCGCACCACCCGGAACAGCTTGAGTTCCAGCAGCTGCGCTTTCCAAATGTCCTTTCGCTCGTCCATGCCGGCATTGACGAAGCGCTGACCCAGGGGGGTGAGGATCACCATGCGCTTGGGGGTGTCCACGAAATCGAGCATCTCCGCGGCCTTCACGATGGGCAGCACGCGTTCGAAGCTCACCTGGGTATGGCTCGCCACATTGAAGAGGTCGCTCTTTCCGGATTGGCCGTCCAGGAACTCCAGGAGGCCAAGCACATGGCCACTCTGGCAGTGGGGCAGGGGCTCCACGTCGTCGGCAGCGGCATCGGGGCTGAGGGTGGAGACCTGGACGTCCGGCAGCTCGGCGCTGGTGATGAGGTCGTGCAGCTGGTCCACCAGCCGGAGGAAGGCCGGGGACTTGGGATCGCGCGGGCGGGGCAGGGGCACTTCCATGATGGTCCGGATGGTGCCGGGGTTTCCGCTCATGATGGCCACGCGGTCCGCCATGACGATGGCCTCACGGATGCTGTGGCTCACCATCACGATGGCGGAGGGGTTCGTCTCCACGTCCTTCCAGATGTCGTGGATTTCCGCACGGAGCGCCTCGGCCGTGAGGGCATCCACCTGGCTGAAGGGCTCGTCCATGAGGAGGACCTCCGGTTCCACCGCCAGGGCCCGGGCCAAGCCCACGCGCTGCTTGGAGCCCCTCGCCAGCTCCCGGGGGAAGGCCTCCTCGAAGCCCTCGAGGCCCACCTTCTGGATGGCGTCGGCGGCGCGACGCCGGACCTCCTCCTCGCCGATGCCCCTGGCCCGGAGCACCACGCGCACGTTCTCCTCCACGGTCATCCAGGGGATGAGGGCGAAGTTCTGGAACACCATGGCGATGTTGGCGTTGAGCCCATCCAGTTCCTTCCCGTGCTGGCGGACCTCGCCGTGGGTGGGGGCCTGGAGGCCCGCCATCACGCGCAGCAACGTGGACTTGCCTGAGCCGCCGGGGCCGATGATGCAGAGGATCTCGTCCTGCCGGACCTCCAGGCGCACATCCTCCAGCACCCGCTGGGGGCTATGGCCCGGGCGGGGGAACTGCACCTGCACCGAGCGGAGTTCGAGGAGGGGCTGGGGGGCGGCGGTCATGGGATCTCCTCAGCGTTCCAGCGTGTACCGCGTTTCGGCCAACTTGTAGAGTGGGCCCCACACGAGGCGGTTGAAAGCGACGACGATGGCGGCCATGAGCAGGCTGGCGGCGGCCAGAAGGGCCATGTCCTGGCCCGCGGCGTGCACCACTTCAGCGCCGAGGCCGAAGGTGGAGAGGGCCTCGGGCTTGGCCTCCACCCACTCGGTGACGATGCTGGCGTTCCACGCGCCGCCCGTGGCGGTGACCCATCCCGTGACGAGGAAAGGGAAGACGGCGGGAAAGTAGAGTGCCTTGCATCGCTGCCACACGGTGAGGCCGTAGCTCTTCATGGCTTCGCTCAGCTCCTGGGGCACGGCCTGGGCACCCGCGATGATGTTGAAGAGCAGGTACCACTGGGTGGCCACCATCATCAGCAGGACGCAACTCACTCCAAGGCCCACGCCCACCTTTCGAAGGGCCAGAATGATGGCTAGGAAGAGCATGCTCCAGGGGAAGCTGGCGGCCACCTGGACCACGCTGCGCAGGCGCCTGGCCCACACGGGATGGAGTCCGATCCAGAGGCCCACGGGCACCGTCCAGAGCGTGGCGAGGATGGTGGAGAGCAGCACCCGCCCCGTGGAGGCCGCCCCGCTCTTGAGGAGGTGTACCCATTGGGCCGCGTGGACGTTGGCCAGCAGCCGCACGAGGCTCAGGGCCCCGAAGGCCAGGGCCAGCAGAATGCCGAGGAGGGCCCCCATGGCGATCCAACGCCCCTTCCGGCCGGGGTTCTGAAACTGGGCCTCGGCCCTGCGCACGTAGACATTGCGTGGCCGGGTGTGGGCGGCGCGGTGGGCGCGGCGCGCTTCCAGCCAGCGCCAGAGCCTGGAGCGGCGGAGCAATCGGAGCAGCCAGCTGTCGGGAGCTTCAACCTCGGCGGACTCGTCCATCTGGAACCGCTGGGACCAGGCCACCATGGGCTTCCAGATCACCTGATCCAGCAGGATGACGACGCCCAGCATGGTGAGGATGGCGAGCACCTGGGCCTTCCCGTTCCCGGTGTTGGTGGCCACGTTCATGTAGGAGCCCATGCCGGGCAGTTGGAAGTTCACCGTGGGCGAGGCGAAGGCCTCCGCGGACACGAGGAAGAACCAGCTGTTGGCCACGCTCACCATGGAATTCCAGACGAGGCCTGGGGTGGCGTAGGGCAGCTCGATCCAGCGGAGCTTCTGCCACCAGGTGAATCCGTTCACCGTGGCAATGGCCTTCAGCTCCGGCGGCAGCGTCTTCAGGCTCTGGTAGAAGCTGAAGGCCATGTTCCAGGCCTGGCAGGTGACGATGAGGAGTACGGCCGACAATTCGAGCCCCACATTGCTGCGGGGGAAGAGCGTGAGCATGGCCAACAGCACGAGGGGCATGAAGCTGAGGAGCGGGATGCTCTGGAGGATGTCCAGGATGGGTACGAGGATCCGCTCGGCCATGGGATCCTTGGCCGCCCAATAGGCCACCACCAGGGTGAACCCGAGGCTGAGGGCGAAGGCCACCCCTGCGCGGACAAGGCTCAGGAAGAGGTATCTGGGGAGGGCCCAGGGGGAGAGGCTGATCTCCACCACGGGGCGCTGCACGCCCGTCCACTGCCGGGCCGCGAAGAGCAGGCCCAGCACCAGGCCGGCGAGGGCCGCGAGGACAAGAAGATCCACCCACCGCCGCCACTTCACGGGGGCGGTGAGGAGGTTGGAGGCCTGTCCCCAGACGGTATCGAGGAATTGGATGATCACAGGGGATTCCCAATGACGGGCCCGCAGGGGGCCGGCATCGTGGCGGGGTCGCCGCGCTGAGGGCCCGGATCCGGGATGAATCCGGAGGGCGTTTCCTCAGGCGGCGGGCTTCGAGGGAGGTTCGGCGATCGTCATTCCACTACTCATCGCAACCTCCTTTCCCTGGAAGTCCAGTTTGGCCCTCGGCTGCGATCGCGGTCAACGACCAAATGGCCATTTTCCTGCAGAATGGACCCCTCCATGGTCCCCTCGGATGGCAGCTCCCGCGACGAACGCCTCAAGGGCCTGGCCCTGGCCAAAGGCTGGATCGGGCGCGCGGCGTTCGATGGGGCCGAGGCCCTCGGGGAGCTGGTGGTCCAGGGGCACCTCACGGCGGGGCAGGCGGAGGCCCTGGAGCTGGAGCTGGACCGCCCCGAGCCCTCCCTGGGCCCGACCCGCTCGGGCTCCCCGGATGGGGCTTCCGCATTCAAAGCGACCTGGGTGGAATCCTGGGGGCATTTCGCCGATCTCACCCTCGTGGCGGAGGGGGGCATGGGCCGCATCTTCAAGGCCCTGGACACCCGCCTGCAGCGCCGGGTGGCCCTGAAGCTCCTGCGCCGGGACGATCCGGAGCTGGCCTCCCGCTTCCTCCGGGAGGCCAGCATCCAGGCCCAGGTGGAGCACCCCCACGTCTGCCGCATCTACGAGGCCGGGGAGTGGATGGGCCAGGCATTCATCGCCATGCAGCTCATCGATGGGGAAACCCTCAAGGCCGCGGGGCGGAAGATGAGCCTGGTGGACAAGCTGGACGTGATGATCCAGGTCTGCGAAGGCGTGCATGCCGCCCATCAGCAGGGCCTCATCCACCGCGATCTGAAGCCCTCCAATCTCATGGTGAAGCAGGTGGAGGGGAGCTGGCGGGCCTTCGTCCTGGACTTCGGCCTGGCCCGTACCTTGGCGGCCTCGGGCCTCACCCAGAGCGGCGTGGTCATGGGCACCGTCCACTACATGTCGCCGGAACAGGCCAAAGGGGAGGAACGGGCGCTGGATCGCCGCACGGACATCTACGCGCTGGGGGCCACGCTCTACGAGCTCCTGGCGGGCGAACCGCCCTTCGCGAAGTACCAGGGGCTGGAGGCCCTGGGGCGCATCCTGGCCGAGGACCCGATCCCCCTGCGCCGGAAGGCGCCTCAACTCCCCCGGGATTTGGAAACGGTGGTGATGAAGTGCCTGGAGCGCAATCGCGACCGGCGCTATGGCAATGCCCGGGACCTGGCCGGCGAACTCCGACGGGTGCTCGAGGGGGAATCCGTGGATGCCCGCCGGGCCTCCTGGCCCGAGCGGATCTACCGCTGGTCCCGGAAGAACCGCCTGGGCATGGCGGCGGGCGCGGGGATGCTGCTGCTCCTGACCGGCGCCGGCATGCTGGTGGTGCGGGATCGCATGGAGGAACGCCGCCGGAGCGTGTACCTCGCCCAGATGGGCACCGTGGCGGAGCGCCTGGAGAACCGCCTGCGCATCCTCCGCCTCCAGGGCGGCACCGATCGCGCCTGGGCCGAGGTGGAGGAGGAGCTGAAGGACCTGGAACGGCACGCGGACCTGAAGGACGATGGGGGCCCCGCGGCCCGCTATGCCCTTGGGAGGGTGCTCCTGGCCCTCGGCTTCGAGGAGGAGGGCGCCCGCCAGCTGGAGCGGGCCTGGGCGGGGGGTGCCCGGGGCCGGGCCGTGGCCTGGAGCCTCGGCGAGAGCCTCGCGGCGCGTCTGCGTCTCACCCGGGATCTGTCACGCCGGATGCCCTGTGAGGAGGCGGGCGAAGCCTGGTTCCAGGCCGAGGTCGCCGCCAGCCGCCCCAGGGCGGTGGCGCTCCTGCGGGAAGGCCTGGGTGGAAGCCCGGAACCGCAGGGCTACCAGGAGGCCCTGCTCGCCTCCCTGGAGGGCCACGAAGCGGAGGCCCTGCGCCGGGCCCGGGCCATCTTCGAGACCCAGCCCTGGCTGGTGGAAGCCAAACTGCTGGAAGGGGACCTCCTGCGGGAGGCGGCCCTCCGGGAATCCGACGGGGGCAAGGCCCTGACGGGCCTGGAGGAGGCGGCGCACGCCTATGAGACCGCCGCGGGCGTGGCGCCCGAAGATGTGCGCCCCCTGCTCCGGGCGAGCAGCTGCTTGCGGCAGGCGGCCACCCGGGCCCCTTCGGCCGGGCGCTCCACCACCCCCTTCCTCGCCCAGGCCGGACGCCTGCTGGCCCGGGCCCGCACGCGATCCACGGGCGCTCATCTGGTGGGGTTGGAGGAGATCTGGGTCGATCTGGCCGAGGGTGGAGCCGCCCAAGTGGCCCGGGCCGAGCGGCTGGCGGAGAAACTCTCCGTGGAGCGACCGGAATGGCAGGAGGTTTCCCTGGCCACCATCCAGGCCCACCTGGCCCGGGGCGCAGCGGGTCCCACGGAGGCCGGCGCCTTCGATCGGGCCGTGGAGGGGGCCCGGCGTCTGCTGGAGCGCTCCCCGGGCCATCCGTTCGGCACCTACCTCCTGGAGGAGGGGCTCATGCGCCAGGCGGTGGTGAAGATCGCCTCCGAGTCGACGCCCTGGAGCGGATCCGAACCGGCCCTGCAGGAGATCCGGGCGGGTCAGGGGCGGAGCCCCCAGCGGGCCTTCCACTGGGTGTTCGAAGGTCGGATCCTCGTGGCCCGGGCCCAACGGGAATGGGAGCAGGGGCGGGATCCCATCGTTTCCGCCCGGGGCACGGTCACCGCCCTGACCCGGGCCCTGGCGCTCTCCCCCCGGGATGCCGAGGTCTACCGGGACCTGGCCCGGGCCTACCTCCTCCAGGGGCGGTTCGAGTGGTGGTCAGGGTTGGAGGCCGAATCCCACCTCGCCGAGGCCCGTCGGGCCGCCTTCCGGGCCCAGGAACTGGCTCCGCTGGATCCGGAGCCCTGCCGGATCCAAGGCGAAGCGGCCCTGGTGGTGGCGGAGCTCTCCCGGGAGCAGGGGCGGGATCCCGGTCCCTGGTTGGCCGAAGTCCGCCGCTGGGCCGCCCGGCTCCGGGAACTGGGTGCCCCGGGCCTTGTGGTCCGGATGCTGGAAGCCCGCGCCGACCTGGCGGACCCCCTAACCACGCCCCAGGGCTTGGCACGATGCGCCCTGGCCCTGGCGGGGGAGACCGGCAGCGGGGCCTCGGCCGAAGCGCATGTGCTGCAGGCCCGGCTCGCCCTCGCCCGACATCTGGGGCCCGAGGCGCTCGTGCAGGCCCGGGAGGCGGTGCGCCTGGATGCCAAGCTCGGGGAAGCCCGCTGGATGGAGGCCCTGGCCCTGCAGACCCTGGCCGGGGCCCTGCCCGAAGGGCCTCAGCGGACGGACCTCAGCGCCCTGGCCCGCATGGCCCGGGAGCAGGCCCTGACCCTCAATCCGCGGCTGGAGCGGAAGGGCGCGAAGGCCTGAGGCGACGGTTCGTGTTGCCCGCGCGAAATCCTGAATCATTCCCAGGGATCCCGGGCAACCCACGGCGGGAGTTTGGGGCATGGCAGTGCCCCCAAGGGGATGACAGCGGAATCAAGCGCAGCTTGATTCCGCGTCGGAAGACGGGGCCCCACGGGCGCGTGGCGAACGTGGGAGCGCCCTGCAGCGCAGGGCGCGATCCGGGTGTGATGCCCCGATGGAAGTGGGCTTCGCCTGCGGGATCGAAGATCCAGGTGGTTCAGGCGAGGTGCACTAGGGACGGGGCACGGCCTGGATGAGCTGTTTCACCACCTCATCGGTGCGGACGCCATCGGCTTCCGCTTCGTAGGTGAGCAACAGGCGGTGGCGCAGGATGTCGGGGGCCAGCTCGGCGATGTCCTGGGGCAGGACATGGTCCCGTCCACTGATGAGGGCGAAGGCCTTGGAGCTGCTCTGCAGGGCGAGGCTGGCCCGGGGGCTGGCGCCGCACCGAAGCAGTTCCTTGCCCTTCCAGGCCTTGCCGTGACCGGGGCGCGTGGCCTGCACGAGCTTCACGATGTAGGCGCGGATGGCGTCGTCCAGCCGGATCTGATCCAGGCTGCGGCTGGCGGCTTCCAATGCCGCGCCCTCGAGCACGGGGTTCACCACTTCGTCGCGGGCGTTGGCGCGGCGCAGCACTTCGACTTCCTCGTTCTCCTTGGGGTAGTCCACGTGGAGCTTGAAGAGGAAGCGGTCCATCTGCGCCTCGGGCAGGGGGAAGGTGCCCTCCTGCTCCAGGGGGTTCTGCGTGGCCAGCACGAGGAAGGGGCTCGGCAGCTTGAAGCTGTCGTCGCCCAGCGTCACCTGCCGCTCCTCCATGGCCTCGAGCAGGGCCGCCTGAACCTTGGAGGGCGCGCGGTTGATCTCGTCGGCCAGTACCAGGTTGGCGAAGATGGGGCCCTTCTTGGGCGTGAAGGTGAGCGCCTTGGGATCGAAGATCAGGGTGCCCACCACATCGCTGGGCAGCAGGTCGGGCGTGAACTGGATGCGCTTGAAACTCATGCCCGTGGCCTGCGCGAGGGTCTTGATGGTGCGCGTCTTGGCGAGGCCGGGCAGGCCCTCCAGCAGCACGTGCCCGCGGCAGAGCATGGAGACGAGGAGCCGGTTCAGGAGCGTGGGCTGGCCCACGATGACCTTGCGGCACTCGGCCAGCAGACCTTCCAGCGGTTGGGCGGCGACGGGGCTCATGGGGCTTCCTGGGTTTTCACCATGCTACCCCCAACCCGGCACGGGCGTCGTGCGCGGACCTCCCTCCTGAGCCATCTCTAGATCCGCGAAGGTGAATCCATCCCGCGTCACCACCTCCCCGAGGGAGATGGGGATGGGCCGCGCGAACATGGGTCCCGCGTGGCAGAAGGAATGGAACTCGCCCCGCTCGCCGCAGGGATCCACCTCGGGAGGTAGGTCCGCCAGCAGGTCGGCGGCGAAGGCCCGCCCCACGAACCGGGGCTCGAGCACCCGGGGATCCACGCAGGTGAGTCGGGCCTGGAGGCCGCCGGCGATCATCTCCCGGGCCAGCGCCGGCGTGGGGATCCCCCAGAGCGGGAACAGGGGCTCGAGGCCCGTGCCCGCGAGCTTCTGGATCCGGTAGTCCCGCACGTCCTCCAGGAAGAGGTCGCCGAAGGCCACGTGGGTGAAGCCGGCGGCCACGGCCGTGGCGCAGGCCGTGGCCATGGCGGTCTCGTAGCCTTCATTGGGGCAGGGGTAGGGGATGTAGACCTTCAGGAGGGGCAGCCCCGCCGCCTCCGCCTGGGCTTCCAGCAGTTCCTCCCGCACCGCGTGCATGGCCACCCGGCCGAAGGCCTCGTTCACAGTGGTGAGGAGGCCCGCCGGAGCCTGGCCCCGCTGGCGGAGGACGTGAAGGGCCCAGGCGGCGTCCTTGCCGGAGGACCAGGAGAGCAAAATCTTGGGAGACGCCATGCCTCGAGCCTATATCCTTACGGGATCCCCACCGGAGTCCTCATGACGCGATGCATGGTCTTCCTGACCCTTCCCGGCCTGCTGCTCAGCGCTCAGGACCCTGGCGTGGACACCGTGATCAAGCGGACCCAGGCGCACCTGGTGGCCCTGCGCAACCAGTTCCAGGCCTTCACCGAGTCCGGGCGGGATCCCAAGCAGTTCCGCCCGGACTTCAGCACCATCCTGAAGGAGCTGGATGCGGGCCTCGCCGCGAACCCCTCCGCCGAAGTGAAGGAGGTCCTGCTCGTCTCCAAGCTCACCTTCGGGCGCATGGGGGCCCTCCCCAAGCCGGAGCTCAATGCCCTGGCCCTCCGGGCCCGCCAGGAGGTGCCGGGTCGCTCCCGCGCCTGGGTCCTGGATCCCGAACTGTTCGTGCGCCTGGGCACCCCCGCCATGCTCGCGGAGGCGGTCGAGGCGAATCCCGAGGTCAAGGTGCGCGCCCTGGTGCTCCAGACCCGTGGCGAGGCCCTCTTGCGCGTGAACAAGGGGGAAGAGGCGGCGTCGATCCTCGCCCGCATGGAGGCCGAATTTCCCAAGGAGGCCGCCACCGAGGCGCTCCGCAAAGCCTACGAGGCGGCGGCGCCGACCTTCCCCGGTCGGCCCGCACCCCAGTTCAAGCTCACGAACCTGGAGGATTCCGCTCAATCCTTCGCCTTGGTGGACTTCCGGGGCAAGTACCTGCTCCTGGATTTCTGGGCCAGCTGGTGCGGCCCCTGCCGGGCCGAAATGCCGGAACTCCACCAGGCCTGGGAGCGCTTCAAGGGTCCCCGCTTCGAGATCCTGAGCCTGTCCCTGGACCGCACCGCCGGGGATGTGGGCCGGTTCCGGAAAGAACCGGGCCACGCCATGCCCTGGAAGCACGCCTACCTTTCGGGTGGCTTCGACCACGACCTCGTCCGGACCCTGGGCATCAACAGCATCCCCCGGCCCGTGCTCCTGGGCCCGGACGGCCGGGTGGTGGCCAGCGGCGACGAACTGCGGGGGGCGGACCTGCTCACGACCCTGGAGCGGGTGCTGAAGTAGGCCTCCCCCCGGGGGCCGACAAGGGGCTTTTTAATCCTGACCAATGGAGTAAACTATTAGGTCGGAAGGGATGCCCATGCCCAAGGTCATCAACATCGAACCCACCCCCAACCCGGACGCGCTGAAGTTCATCGTGACGCCGGCGATCCTGAAGTCGGGCACCCGCAGCTTCAAGGACATGGCCGCCGCCGTGGGCGATCCCCTGGCCAGCGGCATCTTCGCCCTGGGCAACGTGACCTCCGTGTTCTACATGGACCGCTTCGTCACCGTGAACAAGGTGGGC